>CALDGN010000441.1 GCA_937942965.1 uncultured Acidimicrobiales bacterium
CTCAGCCGGAGCGACCGCCGTCGTGCAACCCGGCGGCTCCATCCGCGACGAAGAAGTCATCGCCGCCGCCAACGAGCAAGGCATGGCCATGGTCTTCACCGGGCGCCGCCACTTCCGCCACTGATTTCCTCGCAATCGCAGGTTCGGCGCGGAGCGCCTCTGCCTGCTCTGCGGACTCAGGCGTCGAGGACTGAGGTTTGGACCTGGGCGAGGGGCGGTTCCTTCGACCAGGGGAACTCGATCCACATGTCCGTTGACTTCCAGACGTAGTCGCACTTGACCAGCGACTGCGGCTTCTCGTAGAGCACCGCGGTGCGGACTTCGCCGACCTTGCCGTCGCAGAACTCGTCGACGAACTTGAGCGTGTGGCCGGTGTCGGCGACGTCGTCGGCGATCAGGACCTTGGTGTCCTTCATGTCGATGAAGTCGACGTACGGCGGAAGCATGACGGGCACGTCGAGGCGCTCGTCGACGCCGGTGTAGAACTCGACATTCATCACGTACAGGTTCTTGACGCCGAGGGCGTAGCCGAGCGATCCAGCGACGAACAGCCCGCCTCGGGCGATCGCCAGGATCATGTCGGGACGGAAGCCGTCATCGGCGACCTGTCCTGCTAGCTCGCGTACGGCAGATCCGTACAGCTCCCACGTCATGTCTTCGCGTTGCTCGCTCACGACAGCGGAGGCTAGCCCGTGTCAGTCGTCGCTGGCGCCGCTCTCGGACGGTCCGTTGTTGTCGCGCAGCCACGCCTGGAGTTCCGCAGCGATCGCGTCGCCGTCTGGCAACAGGTCGGGGGCGTTGTCGACCTGGTCTTCGAGCTGGGCGACGTAGCGCTGCATCTCGGGATCGTTGGTGACAGCCGCGTCGACGCGGGCCCGCCACTTGGCCGCGTCTTCGTCGAATGACTGATGGTCGGTCTTGATGCCGGTGACGAGTTCGAGCCGAGCCAACAGCGAACGCGTGGCTTCGGCGTTGGGCGATTGGGTCACGTAGTGAGGCACCGAGACACGCAGCGAAATGACCGCCAGCCCGAGTTCGTGCAAGCGGACGTGCAGCGCTCCGACCAGCCCGGTCGGTCCTTGGTACGAGGGTCGACCGAGTCCGAGACGCTGCGCGAGGGCAGCGTCGCTTGCGCTGCCGACGACACCGAGCGCCCGGGTATGGGGAGCAAGTCCGGCCATCGCGCCGAGCGTGACGACCAGACGAGCCCCCGATTCGGCTGCGATTTCGCCGACTGCCTCGGAGAATGTTCGCCACCGCAGGTGCGGCTCGATGCCCGAAAGCGCAAGGACCTCGTCGGTGGTGTTGGGCACCGACAGTCGCCACGCCTCGTTCTGGGGCCAGGTCAACTGGCGAACACCGGCTTCGTCAACGGAGACATTCGGGCGCTCTTGAGTGAAATCAAAGAACACCTCGGGGTCGATCGAGGCGACATGCACCTTGGCCTCGGCGTTCGCCATCAGGTGGTCGACCGCATCGGTCGCCGCTCCGGCGATGTCGAAAAGACCCTGCAAGGCCATGACGAGGATTGGCGATGCAGCCGTGCGATCGGCGTGCCATTCGACGTGGCTTTTGGCTTCGTTCACAGCCGTCGATCGTAGGTGCCGGGGCACGTCGTGGGGTGACCCGACACGAGAATCACTGAGGTGCCACTCTCAGATGGCCCTCAGGTCGTACCATCTAGCCGTGGCTTCGATGTTTGACACGATTGCCGACCTGCTGCGCGGCTCGGCGCCCGACGACCTTGCGCATGCACTCGGCACTGACCGTACGCAGACGCGACGCGCAATGGAGATTGGTCTCCCTGCGCTGATCACAGGTCTGCGCGATAAGACGCTTGAGCCCGGCGGGGCCCAGAGTCTGGCAACCATGCTGGATGATTCGAGCGCTTCGCTGCCGAGTGACGTGGGTGCGTATCTCACCGAGGGTGACCCCTCGCGTGGTGCTGCGATGCTCGATGTCGCCTTCGGTGACCGAGGCGAACCGGCATTGTCTGCGCTGTCCGGGGCCTCGGGCCTCAGCACACGGTTGCTCGCTCAGGTCATGTCCGTGCTCGCGCCGCTGGCGACCGGCACCTTGCGTGCCAACGCCCCCCGAGACGCGGACGGCTTGCGTTCGTATCTCGCTGGCTCGGTTGACGACCTCGAAGCCAAGGGCTTCGGACGCGTCGTTGAACTCGTCAGTCCCGACGTGCCGGCAGAACCGCTTCCACCTGTCGCTGAGGTCATCGATGCTGCCGGCCCAGCCGAGCTCGACCACATGGTCGATGAACTCGACGCCGACGCAGCGGTGGGTGGCACCGTCGTCACCGGCGCATTCCCGGACACGCCCGACTTCGGCGACGACGTCGTTGTCGGTATCGACGACGGCGAAGTTCCCGACTTCGTCGCCGACCTCGATGGTCCGAGCATGCCCGACCTCTCGGTCCCCGATGCTCCTGACTTCAGCGCCCCCGACGTCGACATTGCGATCCCTGATGCCGACCTGCCCGACGTGGCCGTGCCCGACTTCGGCCCTGGCCCCGACTTCTCGGCGCCCGACATCGTTCCCGACGTTGCCGCCCCCGATATCGCAGCGCCCGACTTCGGTGCTCCCGACATCGCGGCGACCACGACGCTCGCAACCGCTGGCTATCCCAGCGACGAGATCGACGCGAGCTTCGGACTCGACGGCGAAACGCCGATCGTGGAACCCAAGGTCGACTTTGACGAAGGGCGAGGCCTGTCCGCCATGGGCTGGCTCTGGTGGCTCATCGGCGCCATCCTCGCTGTCCTGGTCCTGCTGTTCCTCATCTCGCAGTGCACCGGTGACGACGACACGGCCGACGGTGTTTCCACCGGTGGCGACACCACCGCCACCGCCGTGCCCGCCGCAGACCCGACTCCGGATCCGCTCGTCGCCCAGCGCCAGGCCCAGCTCGACAACATCATCGCCGAGTACCCAGGTGTCACCGGCGAAGTCGTCGGCGAAGTCGCCGTGCTCAACGGCACCGTTGCCGACCTGCGCACCAAGGCCCTCCTTGACGGCGAAGTCCGCGAAGCCGGCCTCGGCGTGCAGAACAACGTTGTGGTCGATGAGTCGGCCGCACCGGCCGAACCGCAGGGCTACTCGCTCAACGACCTCATCGCCGCCCAGCCCGAGTTGACGACGCTTGCGTCGCTCCTCGACCAGGCCGGTCTCGGCGCAGCACTCGACGCCAACGGCCCGTTCACGCTGTTCGCACCGACCAACGATGCGTTCGCAGCAATCCAGACCGAACTGAATGAGCTCCAGGGCGACCCTGAGCGCCTCAGCACCTATCTGCAGTACCACCTGCTGAGCGGCGAGCTGACCGGTGCCGACGTTGCCGCCCGCCCGACGCTCGAGACGATCTCGCAAGAGATCATCGATGTCTCCGTCGAAGGCAACACGGTTCGCCTCAACGACTTCGTGCCCGTGCTCGTCGCCGATGCTGAAGCTCGCAACGGTGTCATGCACGTCATCAGTGGTGTGCTCACGCCACCGTCCGAGGTGCCGGTGCCCGAAGAACTCGGTTCCGCACTCGAGCTCAACGCCATCACCTTCGCCACCGGCAGTGCCGATCTGACCGACGGTGGTCGGGTCGAGCTCGACAAGGTCGTGGCCTTCTTGCTCGAGACCCCAGTTGACGTCGTGATCGGTGGCCACACCGATGCTGACGGCGACGAGGCGCTGAACCAGTCGCTCAGCCAGGACCGTGCCAACGCAGTCTTGACCTACCTCACGTCCCAAGGCGTTCCCGCCGACACGTTGACGGCCACCGGTTTCGGTGAGACGCAGCCGATCGCACCGAACGACACGCCCGAGAACAAGGCCAAGAACCGCCGCATCGAGTTTCGGACGAACTAGCCCGTACAAACGCTTCCGGCTCGCCCGTCGAGTCGGAAGCGACCTTGTAGTGTCGGGCTGTGGGTGACTTCTTCCAGAACGGTCCGATCACGACGCTGCATGATCTGCGGCTTCGGCCCTATGACGAACTCGAAGCTGATCTGACCGCGTGGTCAGACCAGCGGCCGATGTCGCTCATCATTCCGTCGCTGTACAGCGAGCTCGAAGGTGACGCGCTTCGCCACATCGTGAACGAGCTGTCCCAGGTGCCGTTCCTGGACCAGATCATCATCGGTCTCGATCGGGCCAACGCGGACCAGTTCGCCGAGGCCAAAGAGTTCTTCTCGAAGCTGCCCCAACACACTCGAATTTTGTGGAACGACGGGCCCGCGTTGCGCCGTGTAGACGAGATCTTCGCCGAAGCGAATATCACCCCGATTGAGCCGGGCAAGGGCCGCAACGTGTGGTTCTGCATCGGCTACTACCTGGCGTCGGGCCGTGGCCAGGTCGTGGGTCTTCACGATGCCGACATCGTCACCTATGACCGCTCGATGGTCGCCCGCCTGTTCTATCCCGTCGTGCATCCGACGTTCGGCTACAGCTTCTCCAAGGGCTACTACTTCCGAACCGATGGCGAACGCATTAACGGCCGAGTCGCGCGGCTGCTCGTCACGCCGCTCATTCGGGCGCTGCGCCAATGCCTCGGCGAGTCTGACTACCTCGACTACCTCGACGCGTTCCGCTATCCGCTGGCGGGCGAGTTCGCGATGCACATCAACGTGGTCCGCAACATCCGGATCCCGAGCGACTGGGGCCTCGAGATCGGCGTGCTGAGCGAGGTCCAACGTCGGTACACGACCCAGCGGATCTGCCAAGTCGACTTGGCCGACGCCTACGACCACAAGCATCAAAAGGTGTCCTTCGACGACCCGACCGACGGCCTCCACAAGATGAGCCGGGACATCACCAAGGCGCTCTATCGCAAGCTGGCCATCGGCGGAGCCGTCCTGTCGCCCGAGATCTTTCGCACGATCAAGGCCAGCTACTACCGGATCGCCCTCGACATGGTCGAGCGCTACGGCAACGTCGCCGCCATGAACGGCCTCGACTTCGACAGCCACAGCGAAGAGCGCCTGGTTGAAGTCTTCGCTCAGACGATCATGGAAGCCGGCGACGACTACCTCAGCCACCCGATGGAGTCGCCGTTCATTGCCAGCTGGGCTCGTGTCCAGAGTGCGGTGCCCGACGCTTTCAACCTGATCCACGAGGCCGTCGAGGCCGACAACGCCTGACCGATCGTGGTGAACCCGGTCGCCGCTCCGGACAGCGGGCTACCAATCGAGTCGGTCATCCCCGAACTGCGAAGCGCGCTGACCGCGCATCGTCGGGCGGTGCTGACCGCTGAGCCAGGCGCCGGCAAGACCACGGTCGTACCGCTGCGGTTGCTTGACGAACCGTGGTTGCAAGGACGCAGGATCGTGCTGCTCGAACCACGCCGTCTGGCGGCTCGCTCGTGTGCCGCTCGCATGGCCGCATCGCTCGGCCAAGAGGTCGGACAGACCGTCGGTGTCACGACCCGTGACGATCGGCGCGTGAGCGGCGAGACCCGCATCGAGGTCGTCACCGAGGGCATCCTGACCCGCCGTCTGCAACGAGATCCCTCCCTCGAACGCGAGGGGCTCATCATCTTCGACGAGTTCCACGAACGCAGCCAACAGGCCGATCTTGGGCTCGGCATGCTGCTCGATGCGCAGCGTGCGCTCGACCTCGATCTGGCCGTCCTCGTCATGTCCGCCACGATCGATGCTCCCAAAGTCGCCGCGCTCATCGGCAGCGACGACGAACCCGCTCCGGTCATCGAGTGCGAAGGGCGGACCTTCCCGGTCGATGTGCACTGGCGGCCCCGCAACCGGCGAGACAAGCTCGAACCCGCAGTCGCTAACGCCGTCGAATGGGTCACCCGCGAACAGCCCGAAGGCGACGTGCTCGTGTTCTTGCCGGGCATGGCCGAGATCCGACGGGTCCAAGAACAGCTTCGCCGTCTCGACCCTCGGTTCGAGGTCTACGCGCTGCACGGCAGCCTGCCGCTCGACGAACAGGACCGGGCCATTTCGCCCGCCATGCCGGGCTTCCGAAAGATCGTGCTCAGCACCGATATCGCAGAGAGCAGCCTGACCGTCGAAGGCGTCACGGCCGTCGTCGATGCGGGTCAGGCCCGATCGCCTCGGTTCGACCCAAACAGTGGGCTGACCCGGTTGACCACCATCTCGATCTCCCGGGCATCGGCCGACCAGCGGACCGGTCGTGCTGGTCGTGTCCGTCCTGGCGTCGGGGTCCGGCTGTGGTCCAAGATCGAGCACGGGACCCGTCCTGCCCATGTCGCTGCCGAAGTCACCCAGATCGATCTCTCCGACGTACGCCTTGAGCTCGCCGCATGGGGTGTCCGTGACGCTGATGGCATTCCACTGCTCGATCCGTTGCCAGAACCGGCGTGGAACGAGGCGGGCGAAATCCTGACCATGCTTGGAGCGATCGACGAAGCCGGTCTGATCACCGACCGCGGGCGCCGCCTGGTCGATCTGCCGATGCATCCGCGGCTCGGTTCGATCGTGCTTGCTGGGCTCGACCGTGGCTACGGATCCATGGCGTGTGCCATCGCCGCACTGCTCGACGAACGAGACGTGTTGCGAGGCCGACCAGGCGAAGTCCCGGTCGATCTGGTGCTGCGGCTGTTGCTGCTGCGAGATCGTGATCGGAACCACCCGCTGGCGTCAGGACGCTCGCTCCAGGTCGTGCGCAACCGTTGGCGTCAACTGAGCCGCCGGGTCGGTGGACCTGACGGCGACTGGGATCGCGACAAGGTCGGCCTGCTGGTCGCCGCCGGCTTCCCTGATCGGGTCGCGCAACGTCGCGGCGAGAATCGGGGCCGGTTCCGGCTGCGCTCAGGTTCCGGCATTGCCTTGTCAGACCGCGACGAACTCGCGGGAGAGGACTTCTTGGTGGCGCTCGATGTCGACGGCCGCAAGAAAGACGGCCGGGTACGCATCGCCGCTGCGGTCGACGTCGATGACCTGCTCGAAACGCCAGGATTCGTGGTCGAACGCCGCGAACGCCTCGTCTGGGACAAGGGCCGCAACGACCTGGTGCTCAAGATCGAACGCTTCCTCGGCTCGCTGGATCTCGGCACGACCACGTTGCGTCCGTCGCCGTCCGACGACGTCACCGAGCTGTTGGTGGACCGCGTCAAGCGAACCAAGCTCAAGGCGCTTGCGTGGACCGACCAGGCCCGCGGCTTGCAGCAACGGGTTGCGTTCCTGGCCGAGCATCTGCCCGACGACGGCTGGCCCGACCTGTCCGACGCAGCGCTGCTGAAGACGCTCGATGAGTGGCTGCCGCCGTTGCTGGCCGGGGCGACGGGGCGCGCCGACCTCGACGTCCTGTCGGTCACGGTCGCGCTCGACATGATCATCGGCCACCACCGTCGCCGCGACATCGATCGCTTGGTGCCGACCCACGTCGAGATACCGGGCCGACAACGCGTGCCGATCGACTTCTCAGGCGAGCAGCCGGTGATCCGCTCCCGAGCCCAGGACTTCTACGGGCTCCGAGTACAGCCGAGCATGCTCGACGGCCGCATCCCCATCGTCTGCGAGCTGCTGTCACCGGCGAATCGGCCGATCCAACGCACTGCCGACATCGCCGGCTTCTGGGCCGGCAGCTGGGCTGACGTGCGCAAGGACATGGCCGGCCGCTACCCGAAACACAACTGGCCGGTCGATCCAGCCAGCTGACCCTCGGCTGTTCTGCAGTGCTCTAGAGCTGCAGCAGGTGGCCTTCGAGCAGATCCGCGAGGCTGCTCAAGGTGAGTGGGCGGCTGATGTGGTAGCCCTGACCGAGCTGCACACCGGCTCCTCGGAGCAGCTGTTGCTGCATCGCGTGCTCGATGCCCTCGGCAACGATCGTGAAGCCCATCTCATGCGACATGCGGGTCAGGCTGTCGACCACGGCCATCGCTGGCGACCCGGCCTGGATCTGGGCGATCAGGCTGAGGTCGAGCTTCAGGACATCGAACGGAAGCATCGTCAGGTAGCCGAGGCTCGAGTAGCCAGTACCGAAGTCGTCGATCGCAAGGCCGAAGCCGTAGCTCGTCAGCTGACGGATGCGGGTCGCCGCATCGGGGATCTGGGTGAGCGGCACCGACTCGGTTAGCTCAAAGCGCAGGTTCCGGGGGCTCAACCCGTACTGGTCGAGGGCGGCGAGACAGCTGGTCGCAAGCATCGCCACATTGTTGAACTGATGGGCCGAGGCATTCACGCTGACCGTGAACTGGTCGTCGACCAAACCTCTGGCTCGTAGACGGTCAATATCGGCGCAGGCTTGCTCAACCACCCACTCACCAATGTCGGCGATCAGCCCGATCTCTTCGGCGAGCGGCACGAACACGTCGGGGGAGATGCGCCCCATCGCCGGGTGATCCCAGCGAACCAGGCCTTCGGCGCCCACCAGGCGATTTGTCTGCAGGTCGATGATCGGCTGGTACTCGAGGCGAAGTTCCCGACGGCGACGAGCGTGGCGCAGATCAGCGGTCATGTCGAAGCGGCGCGAGGCCCGTGACCGAAGCGGGGCGTCAAACAGCACCGTGCGGCTCTGGCCATTGCCCTTGGCCTCGTACATCGCAATATCGGCGTCGCCGACGAGCTGCTCCGACGTGCTCGCTCCCTCGGAGATCGCGATACCGATCGAGGCACCCACGCTAATGATGCGGCCATCGGCCAACACGGGCGTGCTCAGGATGTCGTGTAGGCGCTGTGCGAGCAGCTCGGCCTCGGCGGGGCCGCTGAGATTGGGGGCGACGACGACGAACTCGTCGCCACCGAGGCGCCCGATGACGTCACGAGCTCGGACGGCTCGACGGAACCGGTGGGCGACTTCGACGAGCACGATGTCGCCGACGCTGTGGCCTTGGGTGTCGTTGATGAGCTTGAAGCCGTCGAGGTCGATGAACAACACGCCGGTCATGCCGTCGCTGCCCTCTTCCTCGAGCGCAGCGCGGAGCTGGTCGAGTACGGCGGTGCGGTTCGGGAGTTCGGTGAGGTCGTCGAAGCTGGCCTGGAACTCGATGCGGCGATAGAGGTCGCGCTGTTCCGAGATGTCCTCGGCGAAGCCGACGATGCAGGTCAGCTCGCCCTTGTCGTCGCGCATGTCTGAGCCGGCAATGCGGAACAGGCCGATGGAGCCGTCGGCTCGTTCGCAGCGTGCTTCGGTGTTGAACGTGCCTCGGGTTGGCAGGGCAGCGAGTGCGGCCTGCAGCAGGTGCCGATCGTCGGGATGCACGATGTCGAGCCAGCCGTATTCGCTCGAGACCGCCGGGCCGAAGATCTCGCGCAAGCGGCGGCTGTGGAACTCGAGCCGGCTGTCTTCGCCGATGACAAAGACGCCGACAGGCAGCGTTTCGCTCAGCTGGTTGAACTGGGTTTGCAGTCGGCCGAGTGCCGAGATGGCCTGGCGTTCGTGCGACTCGTCGTAGAAGTCGATCACGAGCGATTCGCCGAAGGGCGCAACAACCGCTTGGAACTGCAGGCCAGGGGCTGCGCCCGCGACCTTGGTGCGGGCGTAAGGTTCGCCGCCGAGGACCTGGGCGACGGCCCGGTGCAGGATCGGACGATCGGCCGCGGCGACGATCCGTTCTGACCAACGTCCGACCGAAGCGCCGAGGTGCACCCAGGAGCCGAGCGATCCGTCGACGGTGATGACGTTGCCGTGACGGTCGCACACGATGCGTGTGCGAACGTGGTCGTCGTCATCGGCGAGCCCGGTTTCGATCGAGGATGCGTCGATGATGGCGACGGCATACGGGGTCTCGGGACCGAAGGTGGTGATCGTGACGATGACGGCCGAACCGCTGCGTTCGAGCAACGCGGCTCGTGTCATCGAGGTGACCTGCGCTCGCGCGATCGCGGCGAGCAGATCCTCGTGGGCGTCCTCGGCGAAGAGGTCGGTCAGGGTGACGCTGTCGTCGTCGAGTGCGAAGCGAGGCCAAGGGAGCGCGCCAAGTCGCGGGTTCTCTCCCCGCTGAAGAAGCAACGTTTCGTGGTCGAACACGATCGCGTGTCCCAGCGGTGCTAGAGCGTGAGACGCGTCGAGTGCGGCGCGGATACGAGTGTCTTCCCCGGCGGCATGGGCCAAAGGTGTTGGATTCATGCCGAGGGTGAATCTACCGGGCACCACCCGTGGCTTGTCAACCACGGATCGTGAATATTTCGCGAAAAGTAGGTACGCCGGCCCATGTTCGAGGTTCTGGGTCCAACGGACTGGCCTGGTTCGGTCGATCTGGGCGTGGCGGGCGCAGATCGATGTCGTTGTTCGGCCCGCGCTGTGGTTGCATGGGTCCATGGCAATGAACGTGCTCGGCACTGAGCTCTTGGACTGCAGTCGCGACCCGCTCACGGGCTTCTATCGCAACGGCTGTTGCGACACAGGAGCGGGCGACCATGGTGTGCACACGGTGTGCGCAATCATGACCGCCGAGTTCCTCGAGTTCTCCAAGGCGGCGGGCAACGACTTGTCGACCCCGATGCCGCAGTACGGCTTCGACGGGCTCAAGCCAGGGGACCAGTGGTGTCTGTGCGCCCCACGCTGGAAAGAGGCCTACGACGCCGGAGCGGCCCCCGAGGTCGTGCTCAACGCCACGCACGCAGCGTCGCTCGAATGGATGAGTCTGCGTGAGCTGCAAGAGCACGCCGCCGACGCTCCCGGCACCGACGCATGACCGCAATGTTGGATGGCCTGCGGGTCATCGAAGGATCAGCGTTCGTCGCCGCACCCTCGGGCGGCATGCACTTGGCGCTGCTCGGCGCCGATGTCATCCGGTTTGACCCGATCGGCGGCGGCATCGACTACACCCGATGGCCGCTGGCCGAATCCGGAACCTCGATCTACTGGACGTCGCTGAACAAGGGCAAACGTTCGATTCAGCTCGATGTCCGCAGCGACGAAGGCCGCGAACTAGCCCAGGCGCTGATCACGGCACCTGGCGATGACCGAGGCGTGTTCCTGACGAACTTCCCGGCCCGAGGATGGCTCGACTACGAGGCACTGCACGCGCGCCGCAACGACTTGATCATGATGGCGATCACGGGCAGCCCCGACGGCACCACCGCTGTCGACTACACCGTCAACGCGGCTGTTGGTTACCCCGCTGCCACCGGCCCTGCCGGCAGCGCCGAGCCGGTGAACCATGTCTTGCCGGCCTGGGACGTGATCTGTGGCCAGCAGGCTGCGCTCGGCATCGTGGCCGCCGAACGCCACCGCAACCGCACCGGCGACGGCCAGCTCATCAACCTTGCGCTCAGCGACGTCGCGATGTCGACCGTTGCCAATATGGGCCATGTCGCCGAGGCCGAGATCCTCGGCGAGCAGCGGCCTCGTATCGGCAATGCGCTCTATGGCGCGTTCGGTCGTGACTTCATGACGG
The DNA here is from genome assembly GCA_937942965.1 of uncultured Acidimicrobiales bacterium. GTDB lineage: Bacteria > Actinomycetota > Acidimicrobiia > Acidimicrobiales > UBA10347 > UBA10347. The sequence continues at coordinate 11,321 of CALDGN010000441.1, forward strand.
CCGACGGTGAACGATTCATTGTGATCGCGATCAGCCCCAAGCAATGGTCGTCGATGCAAACCGCCACGGAGACAACCGAAGCGATCGCGGCACTGGCCGCGGAGCTCGACTGCGACTTCGGTGACGAAGGCATGCGGTTCGAACACCGAGACCGTCTCTTCGCGCTGATCGAGGCCTGGGCTGGTTCTCGCACGATCGGCGAAGTCGGCGACGCCCTCGATGCACACGGCTGCTGTTGGGGCCGCTACCGGGACTTCCTGGGGATGGTCAAGGACGACCCGCGTTGTTCAACCGAGAATCCGATGTTCCAACGGGTTGAACAGCCCGGCGTGGGCTCGATTCTCAGCTCGGACACGCCGCTGCGGTTCGGCGCTGCCGAACCTCGGGACCTCCCGATCGCCCCGCAGCTTGGGGAGCACACCGACGAAGTCCTCGCCGAGGTCTTGGGAATGTCGGCTGGCGAGATCGGCGGCCTTCACGACCGCAAGGTCGTCGCTGGCGTCTAGCCCGAGGTCAGCAGCTCAGAGCTCAGCAGCTCGGCACGTGGCCGTCAGTCGCCTTGGTCGCGGCCGCCACGGCCGCCCCGGTCACTGTCGGCATCGCCGTCAGCCTCGTCGGCCTCGTCGGCATCGGCATCCGCCTCTTCAGAACCCGTGTCTTCGGCCCCGCTGCCGGATGTATCGGCGGTCGGAGCGAAGGACGTGGGATCGATCGGTCCGTCGCGTCCGACGAGTTCGAGCCCATTCGGAAGCACGGCGTCGATGACGACGGCGTCGGTCACGGGGCGAATCTGGATGACGCCCTCGGAGACATCCTCGAACCGAAGCGGAACGAGATCAAAGCGAGGCTCAGCGCCCGGGGTCGCAGCGACGGGTCCGCAATGTGCGTTCTGCACCACGGCCTCGCCGATGCTTCCGAGCCAGCAGTCGGCATCGTCGCCGAGCGTGATGTCGCGGCCGGTCAGCGAACTCTCGTGCCAGACCGCAAGGTCTCGCAACACGGGCTTGGCGTTCAGGATCTCGAGCGAACCAACCATCAGGGCGTCGCTGTTCTCATCGACCTGGGCAGCACCGTCGGCCGAGTCGTCCATCGCATCGTCTTCGGTGGCGCTGTCGTCCATGGCGTCCGCGTCTTCCGCCTCGATGGCCGCGTCGGTGTCGTCCTCGGCCTCGGTCGCCGGCAGTGCACCCTCGTCGGCTGGATCGGCGTCGTCGGCTTCGGCCGTCTCTGCCCGGTCGGTGTCCTCGTCGACCGCAGCGACCGGCTGATCGTCACCATCTGCCGTCTCATCATTGCTGAGCAGCCGGGGGAGGAGAATGAGCAGCAGTGCGAGCGCCAAGATGGCCAACCCGAGCACGTACAACCAGCGACGGCTGCCTGAGCTCTTGTCATCGACGGCAATGGTCTCTGAGATGGGCTCGGGGTCGGGTGAGTCGAGTACGGCGACCTGGCGGGCGGGGGACTCTTGGGAGAAGTCGACACTGCCGGCCGCAACGGCGGTCTCGTCGACCGGGTCGAGCACCGGGGCAGGGTCGATCGTCGGGGCGGGAGCGATGGGCTCGACCGCGGCCCGTACCGGTTCATCGAAGCCTGGATCGAAGTCCTGGTCGGTGGTGTCGTCGATGGTGTCATCAACGCTCGTGGCTTCGTCGGCGGCGTCTGGATCGACCTCGGGCCGGTCCCAATCAGGGTCGATGACCAACCGGCCTCGATCCTTGACCTGCGCGGTCCACTGCTCGCCGTCGAAGTAGCGACCTTCGTAGCGACCGAGCGGGTCGACATACCAGTCTGGTGTCATTGCGATCTCCGAAAAGGGTGAACGAAGCGAGGTTAGGTTCCCGTCGGCACATTTCCGTCGCATCTGAGCGATGAGCAGCCCGGACAGGCCGCTAGCTTGATCGCCCGTGGGGACTTCCGACGTTCAGGTATGTGCGATTTCGGGAGGCTCCGGCGCCGGAAAGACGACGCTTGCCGTCGCCCTACTCGATCGGCTCGGCGATCAAGCCAGCCATCACACCATCGACTGGTATTACCGGGATCTCTCGCACCTGAGCGACGCCGAACGGGCGGTCGTCAACTTCGATCACCCCGACTCGCTCGAAGTCGATCTTTTCGTACGAGATCTGGCGGCGCTACGAGCCGGCCATGACATCGAGGCGCCGGTCTACGACTTCTCGACGCACACACGGTCCGCCGAGACGTTCGCGGTTGCCTCACGGCCCGTCATCGTCGCTGAGGGCATTCACCTGTTGGCCCTCGAAACGGTTCGAGCCGTATGCGATCACCTGGTGTTCATCGACGTCGACGCACAGCTCCGCCTCGAACGTCGGATTCGACGCGACGTCATCGAGCGGGGACGCACCGAAGAGAGCGTGCGCGCGCAATGGGCGGCCACGGTCGCGCCGATGCACGACGAATTCGTGCAGCCGAGTGCGCAGTTCGCGAACCACACCGTGCAGGCAGAAGACGACCTGGACGCCGTCGCTGATGAGCTTGCGGCCCTACTGCTCTGAGCTGCTCGCAGAGACTGACCGCTACTGGTAGTACGGGGTCTCGCCGGCGTTGTGGTCGGTGGTGTCGATCACTTCGGTGACCTCGGGGATCAGCTCCGAGATCATCACGGTGATGCCTTCGCGGAGCGTCGCTGCGCTCATCGCACAACCCTGGCAACCGCCGCCCATCGTCAAGAACACGTTGGATTCTTCGACCTTGACCAGCTCGGCCCAACCGCCGTGTGCCGCGAGTGATGGGTTGATCTGCTGGGTGAGCAGCTGCTGGACCTTTTCTTCGAGCGAGCCGGAGAGTTCGATCTTGTCGCCGTCGCCCAGCGGGTTGGGGCGATTCGGGTTCCGAATCACGAGGCCACCCTGCATCGGGTTGCTCGGAAGGTCGAGCGTGGCGCCGCGGAGCTTGTCGACGCTGTTCTCGGGGACGACAATGGTCAGCTCGCCGACCTGGTAGATGATGTCGCTTTCGTCGGCGTCAGCGACCGGCTCGAACGCCAAGTCGTAGGCGTAGTCGACGCCCTGAACACCGGTTACCTCGACCCGCAGGCCGAGCGAATCGCCGTCTTCTTCGGCCGCACGTACGTCGAGCACCTTGAACAAGGCTTCTTCGCTCACGTCGAGCACGATTTCGTCGGTGGACACCACGTCGGTCATGACCCGTAGCGTATTCGGCTTAGCACCAATTTCTCCCGTCGAATGGCGGTGAGCGCTACGAGTCACAGCCGCGAGGATGCGCCGCCTAGGACTCGAGCTGGATCGAGAGTTCCATCCACTGTTCCTCGAGCTGGTCGAGCTCGCCTTGAGCGGTCGCCAGTTCGGTGCCGAGCTCGGCGAGTTCTCCGTGGTCGGTGATGCCTTCAAGGCGGCTGCGCAGCGCGTCGACTTGCTTCTGCTGCTTGGCCATTGCCTTGTCCGTCTGCTTGAGCTGGTGGCGCAGCGTGGACTTCGATGGCCCGGCATCGTCTGCTGCGCCAGCCGGATCGGCGGAGCCGGATTTCGCCGCCGCCTTGTTCGATGTTCCGCCCTCGGTGCGCGTCGCGGCATGACCGCGGCGCCGGTTTGCTCGTCGCGTCTCGAGCCATGCCGCGAAACCGCCAGGAACTCGGCCTGCTCGCGTCGATTCGTCGACGACGATGACATCGGTCATCACCCGTTCGAGGAACGCACGGTCGTGGCTCACGGCCACAAGGGCGCCGGGCCAATCTTCGAGGAACGCTTCGAGGGCACGCAATGTGTCGAGATCGAGGTCGTTGGTGGGCTCGTCGAGGAACAACACGTTGGGGTTCGTCGCCAGAACCAGCACGAGCTGAAGACGGCGCCGCTCGCCGCCTGAGAGCTGGCGAACCGGTGCGTACTGGGTCGCCGTATCGAACCAGAACCGTTCGAGCAACGCCTTGTCGCGCCAGTCCGGTTCTCCACCCTGGCTGAACAGGTCGATCAGGCGGGCGTCGAGATCCAGGTCACGGCCGAGCTGGTCGAAGTAGCCCAGGCGCACGGTCGAGCCGTGCTCGATCGTCCCCGCAAGGGGTGCTTTGCGCTTCGCCATAGCGTCGAGCAGCGTCGACTTGCCGGTGCCGTTCGGGCCGACGATGCCGAGACGCTCGACCGGGTCGAGTTCGAGCGTGAAGTTCTCGACCAGCGTGCGACCGCCGGCCTCAACACTGACGTTGTGGAGCTCGACGACCCGGTTGCCGAGACGAGGCGTGTCGCTGTGCAACAGCATCGGGTCGTCGCGCAGGGATCGATCGTCGCGCTTGACCTGCGCGGCCTCGGCTCGACGGATGTGGGCCTTTGGCTTGCTCGTGCGCGCGGGCGCACCTCGGCGCAGCCATTCCATCTCGCGCTTGGCCAGGTTCTTGCGGACCGTGTCGGCCTTGTCCGACGCATCGACGCGAGCTTCGCGACCTTCGAGGTAGGTCCGGTAGCCGCCGTCGTGCATATAAATCTTGCCGCGATCGACCTCGAG
>CALDGN010000442.1 GCA_937942965.1 uncultured Acidimicrobiales bacterium
GTCAACTCGCCCGAGACGAGCACGGTCGGCACGCCTGCGTCGTCGACTTCGAACAGCTCCGGCTGCATGTAGGCGCACTGCCCCGAGTTCAGGCAGGTCTCCATGTTGATCTCAATGCGCATCTCCAGATCCTCGCAGGTCGACGGAGCAGACGCACGTTGGCCTTCCTCGACTCGGCTCGAAACGGCGCCCTGCACTACCTTGTGAATAGGCATTCACGAATTCAGGAAGGCACCTCGATGAGCATCAGCGTGGCCGACTTCGCGGCCGAGGCCGAGGTTTGGTTGAAGGAGCACGGCACACCGCTGCCGGCCGATCGCGACGACAAGATGCCCCAGCCTGGCGACGAGCTCGCGCTGGCCATCTTCCACAATCTTTCCCACGACGAAGAACAGGCCGTCCTCGACGATCTCTCCCGCTGGCACCAGAAAAAGGCCGAGCGCGGCTATCACGCCATTTCCTGGCCCACCGAGTACGGCGGCCTTGGCCTGACCAAGGAACATCAGCGGGCGTTCAACCGGCTCGAGGGCCAGTACCAGATCCCCGAACGCCACGAACTCTTCAGCGTCACGGTTGGGCTGATCGCACCGACGGTCAACCACTTCGGCACCGACGCACAAAAAGAGATGTTCATCGAGAGGCTGCTGACGACCGAGTGGATGTGCGCCCAGCTCTTCAGCGAACCAGGCGCAGGTTCTGACCTCGCCGGTCTGGGCTGTCGTGCCGAACGCGATGGCGACGAGTGGGTCATCAACGGCCAAAAGGTCTGGAGCAGCGGCGCCCAGTTCGCCGAATGGGGCGAGCTCATCGCCCGCAGCGACGTCGATGCGCCCAAGCACAAGGGCATGACGGCGTTCATGGTTCCGTTCGAGGCCGCGAACCAGCCAGGATCCGGCATGGAAGTCCGCCCCATCAAGCAGATGAGTGGCGGCACCTCGTTCAACGAGGTCTTCTTCAACGACTTCCGCGTGCCCGACACACTCCGGCTCGGCCCGGTGGGCGAAGGCTGGAAGGTCGCGCTCACCACGCTCGGCTACGAGCGAGACCACAGCGACAACAAGTCCAAGGCCAAGCGCCCCGGCGGTGACTGGAACGACGTGCTCGCCACCGCTCGCTATCACGGCGTCACCGAAGATCCGGTCATGCGCCAGCGCCTCGCCCAGGTCTACACCAGCCAAAAGGTGCAGGCGTTTACGAACCGCCGGGCGGCAGATCTCGCCAAGAGCGGCACGCCAGGCCCCGAGGGGTCACTCGGCAAGCTGCTCTGGACCGAAGGCATGACGCTCATTGGCGATGTCATGTGCGACATCCTCGGCGCCAGCCTGACCGCAGACACCGGCCAGTGGGCGACCTGGGAGTGGAACGAGCACGTGCTCGGCGCTCCCGGCTACCGCATCGCCGGCGGCTCTGACGAAATCCAGCGCAACATTGTCGGCGAACGCGTGCTCGGCTTGCCGGGCGAACCGCGGGCTGACAAGAACACGCCGTGGAAAGACATTCCGAAGTAACTCTTCACCAACAGGGGGAAACAACAACATGGATCTCGGACTCTCGGGCAAGAAGGCCCTCATCACCGGATCGACCAAGGGCATTGGCCGAGCCATCGCCGAGACGCTGCTGGCCGAAGGCGCTTCGGTTGCCATTTGTGCTCGCAGCGAAGACGGCGTCGCCGCTGCGGTCGAAGAAATGTCCTCGATGGGCACCGTTGTAGGCGCTGCCTGCGACGCCGGTGACATGGAAGCGGTCCAGGGCTGGGTCGCCTCGTCGATCGAACAGCTCGGTGGCTGCGACATCTACGTGCACAACACGTCGGCCAAGCCACAGCGCCAGCTCGATGGCTGGGTCAACAACCTGAACATCGACCTGCTCTCCGCCGTTGCTGGCATTGGCGCCGCAACCGATGCGCTCGCCGACGGTGGCGGATCGGTGATCTCGATCGGCACCACCGCAACCGCTGAGCACTTCGCCAGCGGCTCGGGCAGCTACAGCGCACTCAAGGCCGCGGTCACCAACTGGACCCTCGGCCAAGCTCAGGTGCTGGGCTCCAAGGGTGTGCGCTGCAACGTCGTGTCGCCAGGACCGATCATGGTCGAAGGTGGCGACTGGGACATGATCAAGAACAACATGGCCGAGTTCTACGCCGCAACCGAGAAGACCCATCCCGGCGGCCAGCTCGGCGACCCTGCCGACGTCGCCAACATGGTGGCGTTCTTGTCGGGCGATGTCGCCAAGCACATCAACGGCGCGAACGTTGTTGTCGATGGCGGCTTCCTCAAGCGTGTGAACTACTGAGCGACACGCCATGAGCGACACCGCTATCAGCGAGACAGAGACAACCGACCGGCCGAAACGCGTCGACGCGATGCTTGTCGCTGGCGGCAAGTATCACGACATCAACTATGCGCGGCGAGAGCTGCTGTCGTTGATCGGCGAGCACGAGCATGTCTGGACAACGGTCGACTCGAACTACGAGAACACCGATGCGCTCGACAACTGCTCAGTGCTCATCTCGTACACGTGCGACGTCCGGCCCAGCGAGGCTGCACAAGCCAAGATCCGCGACTGGGTCCAGGGCGGCGGTCGCTGGATTGCCCTGCACGGCACCAACGCGGCACTTGACCTCGGGACACCCAACGGCGTCGAGGCGCCGCGCTGTTTCCCAACGTGGGCCGAGACCCTCGGGTCGCAGTTCATTGCCCACCCGCCGATCATGCCGTACACGGTCGAGACGACGGCGCCCGATCACTGGCTGGTCGAAGGCATCGGCGAGTTCGATACCGACGACGAGCTGTACTGCATGGAGTATCACGACGCCGACGCGCTCGAGCCGTTGTTGCACACCACGTGGACGGGCACTGCTCGGGGCTTCGCCGAAGCCGAGTGGACCGACAACGACCGGCACCTGATCCAGTATCTGCGTCCGCTCGGTGACGGTGCGGTGCTGTACAACACGCTCGGTCACTGTCGCGGCCACTGGGACATGCACCCGGTTGTTGAGTATCACGCAACGGTCGAGCGGTGTTCGTGGGAGAAGCCGCAGTATCACGAGCTGTTGCGTCGGGCGATCCGGTGGGGCCTCGGCGCCAGCGCCTAGCTGCCGCGACTTGCTGCTCGTCGTCACGTACTCGGACCGGGACCGCGCCAACCGGCGCGGAACCGGTCGACGAGCGGGCGGCCGAGGCTCGAGAGGCCGTCGGGGCGCCGCACGGCGATAGCGATCATCACGATGCCGGCCACGGCGCCTCGGAGGAACTCGCCTTCGCTGGCCGATGACGAGGCCAGCCCTGCAGGGATCAGCACGGCGCCGATGAGCGCTCCGGCGATCGAGCCGACGCCGCCGATGAACAGCAGCGTCAGGTTCGTGATGCCGCCGAACGGCGACCAGGTGCTGACCGACAGGACCGACACGGCATAGGCCGTCATGACGCCGGCGATCCCAGCGATAAATGCGCTGATCGCGAAGCCGAGCAGCTTGATGCGGGTCAGGTCGATGCCGATCGCGGCGGCGGCACGTTCGTTGGCTCGGGTTGCCAGCATGCGTCGTCCGACCGCGCCGCGGCGAAGGTTCATGACGGCCAGCAGCACGAGGATGAGCAGCGTTGCGACGAGTGCGGTGAACGCCGGGTTGTCGTTCAGCCCGGTGTCGAGGTTGCGGCTGGCGACATCGACCCCGAACCAGGTGGGGCGAGGCACCGGTGTGTTGGCGCCGGCTGTCGATCCGACAAAGGCTGGGTTTGCGAACACGAGCTCGGTCGCGGCAGTCGCAGCAGCGAGCGTGACCACGGCCAGGTTGATGCCGCGAATACGCAACGCTGGCAGCGCGACAAGCATGCCGACGAACGTCGCGACGCCGACCCCAGCGAGGGCGGCGAGCGGGTGGGGGAATCCGGGCCCGTCGACGACGAAGATGCTCAAGCCCTGGCGGGTGCCGTCCGACGCGAACCGGGTCGTGAGATAGGCGGCGACTCCGGCGAAGGCCAGATTGGCGAGCGAGACCTGGCCGAGGTAGCCGACGAGCACGACCGACGACAACATCAGCAGGCAAGCGATCAGCGTCACGACGAGTCGAGCTTCGGCAGCACCGGTCGACTGCGATGAGATCACGATGATGACGGCAGCGACGATGACCGCCCAGCGAAGCGGGTGATGCACGATCGGGGCTCGAGGCTGAGGCCGCACGACCACGGTGGAGCGCACGGGCAGCTGGTCGCCTCGGGCGAATTGGAGTCCGACGATGATCAGGAGCGGAACCGCATCTCGCAATCCTTCGGACGGGATGCTCGAAGGCCACCAGTCGAACCGGACCATCCAGACGGCAGCGGACTGGATCATGCCGATGGCGATGCCGCCGAGCGCAGCGATACCTGGCGAGGTCAAGTTGCCGAGCAAGGCAGCGCCGAGGGCCGGCACGATCAGCAGCGTGTAGCCGCCTGGGGAAAGCGACGTCACGTCGAGGAACAGCACCCCTGCGAGTCCCGTGATGGTGGCCGAGATCATCCAGTTGATGAGTGCGAGTCGTTGCGGACTCCAGCCGAGCAGTTCGGCGCCGCGGGGCCGCTCCTCGGCAGCTCGGGTCGCGAGCCCGAGATCGGTGTAGCGGTAGTACGCCCAGAGCATTACGGCGATGATCAGTGCGATGGCGGCGAGCGCGATTCTGGCGTAGGGCAGATCACCGCCGAGCCCGAAGATGTTCTCGACGCTGCCGGTCGGCAGGATCCCCTCGACCTGGCGGACCTTGCCGCCAAAGTGATGCGACGCCAGCGCTTGCAGGTATGACAGCACGCCGAGCGAGGCGATGATCTTCGAGATCGGCGGGCTGTCACGCAGCGGGCCGAACACCAAAAAGTGCAGGGCAACGCCGAGCAGCAGCGACAGCGCGAGCGCGCCGGCAACCGCTATCCCTTTCGACGTCGGACCCCCGAGGTCAATCGCGACCGGCAGGTCGATCGGACCGGGAATCGGATCGAACCACGGCAGATAGATCTGCCCCGACTCGCGCAGCGTCGCGTACCCGTACGCCGGGTACATGGCGAGCGCGGCCTGGTCCAGGTTGATGACCCCGGCGCCCTTGTGCCCGACGACGACGCCGGCGCCGATGAGTCCGTAGAACCCACCGACCCCGATGCCGAGGATGCCGAGAAGGAGAAAAGTGCTCAGGCGCCTACTGCGCCACGGGCGCGGTTCTCAACGAAGCCGACTGCGACCATGACGACGCCAGCGAGCAAGGCAAGCCAGAGGCCGATGCCGGCGCCGAGGTCGGCAGGGAAGCGAACGATCGAGATCCAGGTCGCAACCGGAAGCACGATGGCGACTGCGCCAGCAGCGATCAACGCATGGCCGAGCAGCGCATTTGGTCCTGGTTCGGCCAGTCCTTGACGACGAAGCCGCATGAGGGCTCCGACACACACGATGATGCCAGCGATCAGCAGGATGAAACCGAACCGTGGGCCCGAGCGAGGGTTGCCCGCCGACTCATCCATGGCGGACAGCGAGATGTCTCCGGCGGTGAGCCAGGCCATGAATGGGAACAAGGCGATTCCGGCGCCCATGACTGCTGCGATGATCGAGAAGACGCGCCGTTTCCCGGGCTCGATCGGTTGCACATGCGGGTCAGGTTCTTGTGCCGAGAGGGTGAGCATGCCGACCTGGGGGATGATCGACGCGGCGAAGTAGGCGGCGACGGCACCCCAGCCGGTACCGGCCGGGAACGTGGCCAACCAGCCGACCATGAACGCGATCATGTTCATCCACGCGGCGATACCGAGGATCACCGTGAGCTGCTCAACACCAAGACCAGGCAGCACACGCGTGCGGCCACCGAGCCGCATGAGCGCGAGCACGACGAGGGCGACCGCCAAGGCGACGGCGACGATCCCGTAGCCGGTCCCACCTTCGGCATCGAATGCACCGAGGTCGGGGTCGCCTCGCTTCGCCCATTTCCCGAACGCAGCGAAGATCAGATAGAGCACCGCAAGCAAGAGGTGCACCAGCTTGAGGATCAACATCAGCGAGATCTTCTTCATGCTGAGATCTCCCCTCCGAGGTAGCTCGCCTCGAGCAAGTCGGGCCGATCCTTGAGTTCGGCGGCCGAACCTTCGAGCACGATCTCGCCGTGGCTCATCACGTAGGCCCGGTCGCACACATCGAGCGCCAGGTGTACATGCTGTTCGACGATGAGCACGCCAGCGCCGGTCTCGTTGGCGATGTCTCGCACGATGGGAAGCAGGCGTTCGACGATGATCGGCGCAAGGCCGAGGCTCATTTCGTCGACCAAGAGCAGCTTGGGCTGGGACACGAGTGCTCGTGCCATCGCCAACATCTGCTGCTCGCCGCCGGAGAGAAGTCCGGCTCGGCGGTCCATCAAGGGCTGCAACGCCGGGAGCAGTTCAAGTGCCCGGTCGTAGCCCGCGGACTGTTGGGCCCGGTTGCCTCGCAGGCCGAGGCGCAGGTTCTCGCGAACGGTGAGCCCGAAGAACAGCGAACGGTCCTCGGGGACGTGGGCGAGTCCGAGTCGGGCGGTCTTGTGAGGCGTGCCGAACGAGGTTGGTTCGCCGAGCACGTTGACGGATCCGTCGAGGACCTTGAGCAGCCCGGACACGGTGAGCAGGGTCGTGGTCTTGCCGGCACCGTTGGGGCCGAGGAGCGCAACAACTTCGCCTGCATCGACGTGCAGATTGATGTCGCGCACGACGGGCACGTTCGCGTAGCCCGAGCTCAGGCTCTGGATATCGAGCAGTCGGTCACTCATGATCCCGCCTCCATGCCCTGGGTTTCTTGTGCAGCTTGGTT
>CALDGN010000443.1 GCA_937942965.1 uncultured Acidimicrobiales bacterium
GCGGTCATCCACCGTGGTGGTCGTCGACGACGTGATCTCGGCGCCGTGGCGCAACATCGAATCCATCGTGCGAATCACCGCGTCGGCATCGACGCAGTCGTCCCACTGGCAGCGGTCATGGAGCACCGATCGGAACGTCGCAAGGTCTTGATCGACCAGGAGTGCCTGGACGGCCGCTTCGAGTTGGGTAGGGGTCGCCATGGCGGAACCGTAGTTCCCTCTACTAGCTCAGTTGTTGGGCCAGCTCAGGTGTTGGGCGCCAGTCCGATGGGATAGGACGACAGGGCCACGACGCCAGACGCAGTCACCTGCACCATCTGTTCGAGTTTGACGCCTTCACTCTGTCCGCTCGCCCCAACATAGGACTCGACCGACAGGATGGTGCCGTCTTCGAGCTCGCCGTCATAGCCAGTCCAGTGCCAGTCGTCCGGGTAGGCAATCTTGGGATATTCATCGCTCATCCCGACCCCATGAAACGCGCAGGCGTATCGATTGGCGATGAACCGCTCGGGGTGTCGAAGTGTCGCCTGAGACAGCTCGGCGAAGCTCGCTCCGACCCGGAGCAAGCCCGTGTTGTGCTCGATCTCTTCGACCGCTCGGGCGTGCAGGTCACGTTGGTCAGGTGTTGGTTCAGACGCGCAAACCCAGGTCCGCGAGATGTCGGCGCAGTAGCCGAACGGTCCGATCATGTCGGTATCGAAAGCGACGAGCTCGCCGGCGCCAATTTGCCGGTGCGAGGCCTCTTGGTACCACGGGTTGGTTCGGGGTCCGGAGCACAGCATGCGGCCGTCGATCCAGTCGCCGTCGTGTTCGATGTTCACCTTGTGCAGGAGTGAGAACAGCTGGTTCTCGGTGATGCTCGGCCGGAGCGATGCGTGCATCGTGGCGATGCCGTGCTCCGCGACCGCGATCGCATGGTGCATTGCGGGTAGCTCGATCGGGAGTTTGCGGCTGCGAGCGAGCTCAATCGTGGGTTCCGCATCGACCACGGTCATTGCGGCCTGAGCGAGGGCTTCGAACCCGCTGGGCGTCGTGCGCTCGATCCCGATACAGGCATCTTCGGCACCGATACCAGCGTCATGCAAGGCAGCGCGCACGTCAGCGACGAACCGGTTCGCCGCTTCCGCAAGGTCGAGACCGGCGTCGAAACCGGTGACCGAATGCGCCGTCGTGCAGCGGTCGATGGTCGCCAACTCATCGGTATAGGCGCCATGGAGGACGACCGGTCCGCTGACGGGGACAAGCAGGTACTGCGAGGGGATGCGGCTCTGGAAGGCGGCGTAGCCGCGATAGCCCGTGGCGTAGCGAATGTTGACGGGATTGGTGATGACACAGAGGTCAATTCCGGCGTCCTCGAGATGGCTTCGCAGATGATCCAATCGGGCATGACACAGCGCGGTTTCGTCGATGTCGGGCGCAGGGATGAGCACGAGCGTCGGCCTTTCGAGATACTGGACGATCGTTCAGTCGACAGCGAGCGTAATCGTTGTGTCGGGTTCCGTTTCGACTCAGTCGGAGCCGCGCACGATCAGGCCGAGTGCTCCGAGCACCAGAGCCATGCCCACGATCTGGACGACGTTGACGGTCTCGCCCTCGAGCACGAGCGCAGCGAGCGCGACCGACACCACGGGACTGACGAGCGTGAGCTGCGAGACGAGCCCGAGCGGAACCCGAGGGTGCGCCCAGTTGAGCAGTAGGTGACCAGTTCCAGGGATGGCGACCATCAGTGGAATCCACCACCACTTGCCCGGTCCAGGATCGAGGGTGCCGCTGAAGATGACGGCGATCGGCAACAACACGGCCGCGCTGAAGATCAGCGACAAGCTCTGGTACTCGATGGCGCCAAGGTGTTCGCGTGCGCGCTTCGAGGTGACGAAGTACAGCGTCCACGAGATCAACGCACAGATCCCGAGCGCATCGCCCGCAGGACTCCACGAGGGCGAGTCGACGGATCCGAAGACGACGAGACCGACGCCTGCGACGGCGACCGCAGACAGGGTCCACTCTCGGCTCGTCACTGTCTCGCCGAACCGCTTGGCGAAGAACAGCAGCACGACGACGGGTTGCAGCGCGATGAGCATCGTGGCGTTCGCGACCGTTGTGAGCTGGATCGACGAAAAGAAGAACACGAGCTGGATACCGAAGATCACACCGCCCGGTGCAGCTCGGCGCAGCGACGCCTTCGAGACAGTGCCCCGGACGGCCAACAGCATTAGTCCGTAGACGACGGCGGCGCCCCAGGCCCGGTGGAAGCCGAGGACAGGCCCATCGATACCAGCAGCCTTGGCGACCACGCTGCCGATGCCCATGAGCGTCACGGCGGCTCCGACGGCGCCCAAGCCCAGCCGGGTTGCGTCGGTCGAGGCGTCGGTCACCGACGAAGACTAGGGGGTGCCATGCGACCTCCATGCGAGAGGCGCCATGCAAGAGCGGGGGCAGGCACGCTGCTTTGTCTAGCGATGTTGTCTAGCGTTGCTGGCAGCGGGGCGCGGACCCAGCGACATTGGTGTGGCTGGAACGGTAAGGGCGAGGAACGATGAGCACAGAAACGACCGGCGAGAGCTCGGGGCTCAAAGCGACACTGAATCTGCAACGCAAGGCGGCGATCACCGCTGGTGGCGCCGAAGATCATGCTGGCCGGGTCCAGGTCGAGCGGATGGTCAACTTCGACATGGGCAAGACGATCTTTGGTGGCCTCAGCGGGCTCCCCAAGATGTTCATGGAAGAGAAGCTGGCCAAAGAGCCCGTCTGGAACGAGGCCGATGGAGCTTCGGTCGACGCTGCCTATCGCGCCGCCGAGACGGCTCAGCCCGTGCCGGCGATCGATCAGCGACTCATCGACTTCATGGTTGAAGAGTGCGACTTCAGTATGGAGCACGCCGACGGCACGTTTCTGGAGCACCTGGTGTTCTGCCACGACTACGCGGCTCGGCACTATCTCGAGCACTCACCAAACGTCGCGCTGCTGCACTCGATCCTGGGCACGGCGACGAACACGTTCGCGATGGAGGCGGCCAAGATCCCGAAACTCAAGGACCTGCTGAGCGACTTCGAGGCCTTGCATGTCGAAGTGTTCCCGTCGGTGTTGCGCCTCTTCTACAACGGCGAGTTTCTCGACGAGCTCGAAGCCAACCTGCATCGGCTCGACAAGCTCGAGGCGTTGCACCTGTTCCGAGTCATCGACAACGAGCCACTCACAATCGATGCCGAGAACCTGTGGATCAACCTCAACTTCCACCTCATGCACTTCGTGGACTTCATGCCATCGGCGAACTGGTCGTTGCATCGAGCCGACCCGTTGCTCCAGATGTTTGAGCGCCTGTCGGGCCTGCTTGATCGGGCAGGGGAGCGCCAGGCCAAGGTCGACGTGACGTTCCCGTCAGCCAAGGTTGCGCCGGTCGGCGAAGCACGATCGGTGTTTGGCCGGGTGACGGGACTGTTGCCGGCGTCCGTCACGCTCAAGCTGGCCCGCAAGTCGATCCAGGAGTACTCCGAGCTCGCCGGTCATGACCTGTCGTACCGCTTGACCTGGTCGAGCTAGTCGACCAGCCGAACCCAGCGATCAGCTCAGGATCGGAACGGTGCCTTCGCGCCCGGACAGGTCGATGCCGGCTGCGGCAGGATGTGCGCCGTCGATGCGAAGCCAGCTCGAGCCGCCATTGCTCTTGACCGTGTAGAGCGCCCGATCGCAGCGCCGAAGCACGTTCTCGAGGGTGCGGTCGTGGCCAGCCTCGACCTGGGCGACGCCGACGCTCGCGCCGATGTGGACCTGGACATCGGCGAGCTGCACCGGGCGGCTGATCGAGTCGACCAGGTTGTCCCAAGCGAGGTCGGCTGATCGGGCATCGGCGCCGACGGCGAACAGCAGAAACTCATCGCCGCCCAGTCGGCCGGCTGCGAGTCCGTGCATAGCGGCGACGTCGAGTATGCGTCGGCCGACTTGTTCGAGGGCCTCGTCACCGTGCTGATGACCCCACGTGTCATTCACGGGCTTGAAGCCATCGAGATCAACGATGGCGACGGCAACGTCATCCCGAGGTCGATCGAGCTGGCGCCGAAGCCGATTGGTGATGGCTGAGCGGCTGGCGAGTCCGGTCAGCGGGTCACGCGTCGCAGTGCGATAGATGCCCTGGAACCAGTGATTGACGGGACGCAGCAGCGTCGCAGTCGCAATCGCAACAGGTGCCGCAACAAGGAGCCAGCGAGCGATGAGCGCGAACAGGCGGCTGTCGGTACTGACGAAGTCAGCATCTTCGGCGATCGCAAGCAACGTCCAACCATTGCCAGGACCGACATTGGCCGTTGCGGCCGTGTGATTGGCATCGAGGGCGAAGACGCTGGTGTCGGCGCCGTCGAAGCTCGGGGCGTCGAGTCCGACATCGTCGAACGGGGAGATCGCAATGAGCTGTCCGTGGTCGTCAAAGAGTGCGGCCCGACCGTTCGGTCCTGGGCGAAGCTTGGAGAGGAAGTCATCGAGTGCGCTGAGGCGAACGTCGATGCCGACCACACCGACGAGCGTGCCGTCCTCGTCTCGAATCGCGTCGCTGTAGGTGATGCCGGGCTGGCCGCTACTGGCGAAGGTGTACGGCTCGCTCCACGTCTCGTTGCTACCCGCAGCGATGGGTCCGTACCAGGGCCGAGCACGCGGGTCGTACACGTCGTCGCCGGTGACGACGTTGTCCTCAGCGTCTACGAGGCCAAGGTCATGATCGAACCAGTGGAGTTCGACGGCTGCGCCCTCGTCGGTGGGCATGATGAGACGGGTCCGAAAGCCGTCGGCGTCGTCGCGTGCCGCGAACTGGAAGCTGCCGTCAGGGCGGCCAACGAATGCTGCATCGATGTCGCTGTCGAGCTGCACGGTCGCCAACAGATTCTGGAGCGTCAGCGGCTCGTCCTGCTCGCCCATGCCCTGCTTGATCAGGTTCGCGGCGGCAACAGGAGTACGGAAGAACTCATTGGATGCTTCGACCCAACCATTCGACGTCGCCTCGAGGAACAGGTCCAGGTCTTCGCGTTGGTCCCGGGACTCGTTGACATAGCCGGCGAGGACGACGGTCGCCACTGCGGCGCCAATGAGCCCGGCGATGAGCCAGATCGCAGCCCGTGCGGCGCGTGGTGTATCCCCGGACACATGAATCACCCTACCCACACCGGGTGGTCAATTGAGCACTAAAAGTGGTTTTGAGCGGAACTTCTCACTCCGCCACGGACCGTGTCGAGAGCAAACGCCCAACGTTGTGGTCGTGTCCGGCGGCGTACACACGCTCGACCATCGTTGTCAGCGCCTGCTGGACCAGGTCGTCGCCAGGGTTGAGATGGGCCAAGTTGTTGCCGAACTGGCCCATCCACCACAGCAGGTTCTCGTCATAGCTCCGGAGGAACCAGCTTCGGTCGACGACGACGCCACGAGCTTCGACGGCGCCGACGTAGCGATCGATGAGGTCGGCCTCGCCATCGCGCCGTTGGTCGATCTGCAGGCTGGTGGCGATGAAGCAGCTCACGTCCATGGCTGCCGGGGCACGCATGGCGGTCTGCCAGTCGATGATGGTGACCCCGTCGGCGTGAAACAGCATGTTGTCGATCCGATAGTCGGCATGGACGAGCGTGAGCGGCTCGGTGCTCGCTCGGGAGGACCAGTCGGCAAGTTGGGGAGCGAAGTGCTGCACCCACTCGGCGGTCGGTCCCGGCAACACGTCGCGGTAGCGCTCGACGAAGGCAGGCAAGTTGTTGATCCAGAGCGGTTGCAGTCCGCCGACGCCGCCTCGGTCAAACCCGGGCATCCACTCGAACTCGGTGGCGCCACCCCACCAGGTCGCATGGACATCGGCAAGCGCGTCGATCGCGGCATGGGCCTGTGCATCGGTTGCGCCGGCGAAGAAGTCGAACGGATCAGGCTCGATGAACTCGATCGCAAGCGCCCACCGATCGAGCGCCGGATCGCCGAGATTGCAGAAGCAGCGAGCCAGTCTGGACGCCGTCGCGCCGCCGGCGACGTGTTCATAGAACGCTGCCTCTCGCCCGTACGCGTTCAGCATGGTGCCGATGCGGCGGCTATCCGGGTTCGCTGCGGGCAACTTGAGCGCAAGCCGGTCCGGCCGGTCGGAGTGCGGCCTGGCCGGGCCGGTGTAGTCGATGTGCACGAGCGCCAGGTCGCCGATCAGCCCCTTGCTGTGGGCCATCGGCTCGATCGTCACCGCCGCAATCGTGTCCTGGATGCGCCCATCATCGATCAGGGCCTGCCGCAACCATGACGGCGTGACATCAGCCAGCGATTCGGGAATCGTCGTGCGCACGCGCCGATGCTAGATCGACGGCCGCAAAGCAGGGCAGAGTGCGGCTGGTCGGCGATAGCGTTGCCGTGTGACCAAGACCGCAGAAGACGACACGACGTCGGAAAGTAACTCGTCGAAAAGCAACGGCTTGAACGCCGACGATCGTCTCCCGATCAAGATGCTGAACGACCGCATCCTCGTCAACATCGATCTGCCCGAAGGAGAACGCCGCACGACCGGCGGAATCCTCATCCCCGCCACCGCACAGGTCGGCAAGCGGCTGACCTGGGCTCGCGTCGAAGCCGTCGGCCCAAACGTCCGGTCGATCGAGATTGGCGACCAGGTGCTGTTCAACCCGAACGACCGTTTCGAGGTCGAAGTGCGCGGCACCGACTACATCATCTTGCGCGAGCGTGACATCCACGCCGTGGCCGCGGAGCGCCTCGAAGAGGGCAGCACCGGGCTCTACCTCTGACCGGACAGGCAGCTGACATGGCGACCGGACCTACCCGCGAACAGTTCCGGGCGTGGGCCCGCGAGTACACGGTGCTTCCGGTGTGGCGGGCTCTTGTCGCGGACCTCACCACGCCCGTGGCGGCGTTCGCTCGCTGCGTGCGCGACGAGCCAGGCTTCATCCTCGAGTCGGTCGAGCACGGCGAACGCTGGAGCCGCTTCAGCTTCGTTGGCCGTCGGCCGCGAGCGACGCTCGCGTCGAATGGCCTCGACGTCACGATCACCGGCGAGCTCGATATCGATGTGCCGACCGACCAAGGCATGCTCGCCGCGGTCGAGGCAATCCTTGCTGCCTATCGCTCGCCGACCGTCGACGAGCTTCCTCCGATGCACGGAGGCCTCGTTGGGTACCTCGGCTACGACATCGTCCGTGAGATCGAGCGGCTCCCCGATGTGCCTCACGACGAACTCGGCCTGGCTGATTCGCAGCTGAGCGTCATCGGCCAAATCGCAGCCTTCGACCACTGGCGTCAACAGGTCGTGCTGATCGACAACGTCATCGTCGATGCCGAGATGACGGACGACGAGCTCGACGCTGCCTACGACGCAGCGCTCGTGCGGCTCGATCAGTTCGCCGAAGATGGCGCCTCGTCGCTCGATGAGCCGCTGCTCGAGCCTCCGTCACGAGACGATGTGCTGCCGACGGTTCGATCGACGATGCCATCGGGCGAATACCAGCGAGCGGTCGAAGCGTCCAAAGAGCTGATCCGAGCGGGCGACATCTTCCAGGTCGTGTTGTCGCAGCGGTTCGATTTCGATCTCGACGCCGACCCGTTCGACGTGTACCGGGTGCTGCGTCAGATCAACCCCAGCCCGTACATGTACTTCGTCCGTTCGCCCGAAGTGTCCTTGGTCGGCGCATCGCCCGAGCCGCTCGTCAAGATCGAAGACGGCCGCGTGATCAGCCGTCCGATCGCTGGCACCCGTCGTCGAGGCAAGACCGATCTCGAAGACCGAGCGCTCGGCGCCGAACTGGCCGAAGACCCCAAGGAGCGGGCCGAGCATGTGATGCTCGTCGACCTCGCTCGTAACGACATCGGCCGAGTGATCGAGTACGGCTCGATGCAGATCGACGAGCTCATGTCGCTCGAGCTGTACAGCCATGTCATGCACCTGACTTCACAAGTGTCTGGCGAGCTTCGCGAAGGCCTCAGCCCTGTCGACGTGATCCGGGCGACGCTGCCTGCCGGCACCGTGTCCGGCGCCCCCAAGGTGCGAGCGATGGAGATTATCGACGACTTCGAGCCGTGCAAGCGGGGTCCGTACTCTGGCGTCGTCGGCTACATCGATTTCAACGGCAACCTCGACACGGCGATCGCAATCCGCACCATGGTGATCACACCTGAACGAGCGTCGGTGCAAGCCGGAGCAGGCATCGTGTACGACAGCGAGCCCGAGCTCGAGAACAACGAGTGCTTCCACAAAGCCACGGCGTTGTTGGCCGCGGTTCCGGCCGCAGAACGATTGACTCAAGCCCGGAGGGCATCACAATGACGGCACCGATCCTGACCGCAACCGACGCTGTTCGCGAGGGCGTCGGCGCAGTCGCCGGGCTACGCCAAGCGGTGATGGCCGAAGGCCCCGAAGCCGAGAGCTTTCTCCAAGGCCAACTCAGCCAGGACATTGCCTCGATGGCACCGCACGAGAGCCGCTGGTCATTGCTGTTGCACCCGCAGGGCAAGATCAGCGCCTGGCTCCGCGTCACCCGTCTGGACGGCGAGCGGTTCCTGCTCGACGTCGACACCGACTGGGCCGACGAAGTCGTCACCCGACTCACTCGTTTCAAGCTGCGCACCAAGTGCGAACTGACCATCTCGCCGTGGACCTCGCTCACGATCGTCGGTCACGGCGCGTTGAGCGTCGAGGTCGACAGCGGCGAGCTCGAACTCCATGACTCGTGGGCAGGGCTGCCCGTCGTCATCGTGTTCGGCGACAACCCGACGGCCGACGTCCCCGAGATCGACCTCGCCACGGCAACCGCGCTGCGTATCGAGGCCGGCCGACCGGCCATGGGCGCCGAACTCGACGAGTCGACCATTCCCGCGGCGGCTGGCATCGTCGATCAGAGCGTGAGCTTCACCAAGGGCTGCTACACGGGCCAAGAACTCGTGGCTCGCATCGACAGCCGCGGCAACAACGTGCCTCGGCGCTTGGTCGGCCTGGTCTTTGACGGCGATGCAGTGACCGACGATGTCGAGATGACCGTCGACGGCCAAGGCGTTGGCGTCGTGACCACCGCAGGACGCTCCGGCGTGCTCGGCTGCGACGTCGCGCTTGCGTACGCGACGCGAGCCGTCGAGATCGGCGACGTGGTGCAGGCGGGCGGAACGACGGCGACGGTTCGGGAACTTCCGCTCGTCGCTGGCTGAGACATGGACGGGCCCGACCACTACCGAACGCTCGACGTGGCGCCTGGGGCAACCCAGGCTGACTTGCGCGCCGCGTATCTGAAGCTGGCCCGCGCCAACCATCCCGACCTGTTCGAGGGCCCCGAGCGGGCTCATGCCGAGCGTCGGATGCAAGAGATCAACGAGGCGTGGAACGTCCTCGGCGTCAAGCACAAGCGCAAGGAATACGACGCAGCCCGTCCGCAATCGTCGACGGGTGCAAGCACCGGCCCCCGCCGAGGCAATGCGCACTTTCAACCCTTCGACGATGATCCGATCGACCGCAGCGACGTCGACCTCGACCCAACACCGATCGAAGGCAGCCAGCAGATCCCACGTTGGATCAGCCTGATGCCGATCGTGCTGGTGCTGTTCGGCGTGCTGTTCCTGGGCGTCGGCGTGCTCGTGAATGCCGCTGCGATCATTGCGTTCGCTGCCATCGTTGTGCTGCTCGGAGGGGTCGGCTTTTTGATGATGCCGCTGATCGTGATGAGCCGAGCGGAGAGAGACCCGAACCTATGACGACGACATATCTCGACAAGATCCTTGAGGCCCATCGGGCTGCGGCCGCGTTGGATAGCCGTTCCAGCGACGAGCTGCGTGCTGCTTGCGGAGAGCTCGAAGCAACCCGAGACTTCTTCGCTGCACTCAAGGCGCCTGGGCTGTCGGTGATCGCCGAGGTCAAGCGCCGCTCGCCGTCGAAGGGCGACCTGGCTGCCGACCTCGACCCAGCCGAGGTCGCGTCTGAGTATCAGGCCGGGGGAGCGTCATGCCTTTCGGTGCTCACCGACGTCGACCACTTCGGCGGTTCCCCCGACGATCTGCGAGCAGCGCGTGGCGCCGTGGACCTGCCCGTGCTGCGCAAGGACTTCACCGTCGCGGTCAACGACGTGTACGACGCCCGTCTGATGGGTGCCGATTGTGTGCTGCTCATCGTGGCCGCGTTGAACGACGATGAGTTAGCCGAGTTCTCGGCTGCGGCGACTTCGGTTGGTTTGACCGCACTGTTCGAAATCCACGACGAAGCCGAACTCGAACGAGCGCTCGCAGTTGACGCCCAGGTCATCGGCGTGAACCAGCGAGACCTGGTGACGTTCGAGGTCGACCAAGACCGCGCCGTGCGCATGGCGCCGCAGATTCCGTCTGAACGGGTCCGCATCGCCGAGTCCGGTGTTCGCGGCCCCGACGACGCCGCCGTGCTCTGGCAAGCCGGCTACGACGCCGTCCTCGTCGGCGAATCTGTCGTCACCGCAACCGCCGGCCGCGCCGACGCCGTCGCTGCCCTCCGCGCTGTCTCCGAGTAGCACTGTTTCCGGGGACTAGAAGTCGGTGGCGACGCCGCCTTCGGCGATACGGCGTCCGACGAAGTCTTCGATTGCCTCGCGCCGATCGTCTTCGATCGGCGGCTCCGAGTATTCATCCAAGAGTGCGGGGTACAGCTCGGCCAGCTTCTCGTCTGCGGTCGGGGCACCTGCTTCTTCCCAAGATTCGAAGTTGCGCCAGTCGCTGACCATGGGCGAGAAGAAGGCGTTGCGGTAGCGGTCCTGGGTGTGCTGGGTGCCGAAGAAGTGGCCGCCCGGACCGACCTCGGCGATGGCGTCGAGCGCCAGTGCATCGTCGTCGAGCGCGAACGGGGCCAGGAACCTGCCGACCATCGAGATCAGATCGGCGTCGAGCACCATCTTCTCAAACGATGCTCGCAGGCCACCTTCGAGCCAGCCGGCGCCATGAAAGACGATGTTGGCGCCGCCCATGACCGCCCCCCAGAGCGAGAACACCGACTCATAGGCGGCCTGGGCGTCGACGGCGTTTGCTGCGTTGACGTTCGATGAGCGGTAGGGGAATCCATATCGGCGGGCAAGCTGGCCGCCGAGCATCGCGGACTGCATGAACTCGGGTGTGCCGAACGCAGGCGAGCCGGACTTCATGTCAACGTTCGACGTGAAGCCGCCATACACGGCCGGCGCCCCGGGCCGCACGAGCTGGCTCAGACAGATGCCGGCCAATGCCTCGGCGTTCTGCTGCACCACCGCGCCAGCAACCGTTACCGGGGCCATCGCGCCGGCGAGGGTGAACGGCGTGATGATGCAGCACTGGTTGCGCGACGAGTATTCGATGATGCCGTTGCACATCGGGTGATCAAGACGAAGTGGCGACGACGTGTTGATCACCGTCGTCACGATCGTGTGGTCGTCGACCTCGTCCTCGGTAAGCCCGTTCGCAAGCCGGATGATCTCGAGCGCATCGCGGTTCCGATCAACACCCAGGCTGTAGGCGTTCGGGGCCTTGTCCGACAGCACTGATACATCACGAATAGCATGCAAGTGCCGCACCGACGCATGGATGTCGGCCGGTTCGACGGGATAACCCCCGTGGATCTGGATCGCGTTCAGATGCTGCGACAGCCGGACCAGGTTCTGGAAGTCGGCTTGGTTCCCCGTGCGGCGGCCACCGGCGATGTCGCCGGAGTTCGGCGGGCTCGCGACGGCGGTGAACACGACGTTGTCGCCACCGATCATCACGTTGTGGGCCGGGTTGCGGGCCTCGAGCAGGAACTCCGACGGAACGGTCGAGACCGTTTCCATGACCATCTCGGGGTCGAACCGGACGCGTTCGCCGTCGAGTGTGCAACCGGCGGCGACGAACCGTTCTTGGGCTTCGGGTAACAGCACATCGATGCCGGTATCGCTGAGCACCGACAGCGATGCCTGGTGGATCGACTCGAGCTCGTCGTCAGACACGATTCGAGTCGGTTCGAAGCGCCGCTTGTGCAGGCGGAAGTCTGGCTGTTCGATTGCTGATGATGCGGCAGCTGCCTTTTCGGCGCGACCCCCTCGGCGTCGTCGGCGCGGGGCTTGTTCTTCCATCGTTCGTCACGGTACCCCTCGACCGAATTCGCAGAGAGTGGGATCCAGACGAGGAACGCCGCGGGCAGACATGGCTCGAATCGATCAGGCCTTGTGCATCAATGCACAAGCGCGAGACACTGGGGCGTGACCACTTTCGAAGCTCCGGGTCCGGGAACGTGGGAGATTGACCGGTCCCACTACGACTCGGCGATCACTCCAATCAGCGAGATGGTGATGGGACGTGGTGCTGAAGCTGCGTACGAGAAGCTCTTCGGGGTGCTCGGCGTTCCGGCCAAGGGCATCGAGATGCGCGAGGTCAACGGCTTCATCTACTCGCGAATCGTCCCGTACTTCGGCGGTGATTCGGACTCGACGAAGCAGCCGCCTGAGTGGCTCGTCAAGCTGGTCTTCCGGCTCCATCCCGAGATGCGGCGCCGCGAGAAGCTGTCCGCCGAGGCACTCGAAGGCGAAGGGTCGCGAAAGACGATCGCCGACTGGCAGGCCCGTATCCGCCCGCACTACGTCGAGCGAAACTTGGCGTACCAGCGCATGGACCTGTCCGCACTCGACGACGCAGCCCTCGGTGCTCATGTCGACGAGCTCGTCGCCTACCTGCGCGAGACCTGCGAAGAGCACCATCGTTTGCACGGCTATGACCTTGGGCCGCTGGCGTTGTTCGTCGTGGCCTGTCGGGACTGGGGGATCGAGGTCAGCGACGCGCTCGACGCGCTGACCGGCGCCAGCCCGTCGACGACCGAGCCTCGGCGCCAGGTTGCCGAGATCCGGGCCGAAGTCGATGCCGCCGGCGTGACCCCGTCATCGCTCGACGAGGTGCGCGCCGTGTCACCACGTGCTGCCGAACTCCTCGATGCCTATATAGAACGCCACGGCTCGGTCGTGTTCAGCTCCTATGACCTCGACAGCCCGACGCTGGGCGAGCGCCCCGAGCTCGTTCTCACGACAATCATGCACGCCACCGAGCCGACCGATGACGACGGCGCAGACCGTGTCGCTGCTCTGCGGGCCCGGATTCCCGCGGCCGAACATGGCGAGTTCGAACGGGTGCTCGCGGATGCCCGCGAGGCCATGGACATGCGAGACGACAACGGTCCGGTCACCGTCGAATGGCCCGTCGGCCTGCTGCGGCTGGCCATGCTCGAAGCCGGTGGCCGACTTGAACGCGCTGGGCGCTTGCACGACGTCGACCACATCTTCAGCATCGAAGCCGAGGAAATTGTGGCCTTGGTGGCCCGTCACGAGGGTCCGAGCGCTGACGAAATGGCGGTCCGTCACGACGCTCGCCTCGCCCAGCGGGAGCTCGATCCGCCGGACACGCTTGGACCGCCGGCGGCAGACCCGCCGTTGGCCGCGATGCCGCCAGCGATGCGACGCACACTCGATATGACCATGGCGGCGATGGCAGCCCTCGGCATGAGCGAGCGCACCGACCAGCGCGAACTCTCCGGCACCGGGATCGGCGACGAGTCGGTACAAGGCACGGCTCGCGTTGCCTTGACGGCCGAAGACGCACTCATGGCGCTCGAACCGGGAGAGATCCTCGTCACCCGGGCCACGTCGCCGGCGTTCAACCTGGTGCTGAGCCTCGCCGGGGGACTGGTGACCGTCGATGGCGGTCCGATGAGCCACGCCGCCGTGCTGTCACGTGAGCTTGGCCTCCCCGCGGTGATCGGGGTCCGTGACTGCCTCGACCACATTGACGACGGTGCGATCATCGAACTCGATCCTGTCGACGGAAGCGTGCGCCTTGTCAACGAGAACGGCTGAACTTCGTCGGGCGCAGGTGCAGGCGCGCAACGCTCGTGAGCACCGCGACGCGATGACGAGCTAGATGAAGTAGCTGGTCGCAGAACGACCATTCCGACGCCCTGTCGGTACGGTCACAGACACATCATCTCTCGGCACACCCGCCGACATCGCTTCGCACGGCG
>CALDGN010000444.1 GCA_937942965.1 uncultured Acidimicrobiales bacterium
CGGTGGAGCGGTCCCGAAGCAGTTCGTCGAGGTCGCCGGGCGACGCATCGTCGAGTGGTCGATCGCAGCTGCGGCCGAGGTCAGCGATGGCGTTGTCGTCGTGCTGCCTCCGAGTGGCGACGCCCCCGATCTGATGCCGTGTGAGGCCGCCGAAATCCGCACCGTTGCTGGCGGAGACAGTCGTAGCGCCTCGGTCCGAGCCGGCCTTGCGGCTCTTCCTGAGGCTGCCGAGATCGTTCTCGTGCATGACGCCGCCCGACCACTTGCGACGCCAGAGCTGTTCGCCCGCGTCGTAGCTGCGGTCGCCGATGGCGCCGATGGCGTGATCCCAGTCGTGCCGGTCGTGGACACCTTGCGCCACGTCGATGGCGAACCCGTCGACCGCAGCCAGCTGGTGGCAGTCCAGACACCACAAGGCTTCGGCCACGAGGCCCTTCGCCACGCCCATCAGGGCGGTGACGTGTCGACCGACGATGCGAATCTCGTCACGGCTGCGGGCGGACGGGTTGTGACTGTGCCCGGAGACCGATGGAATCTCAAGGTGACCGATCCGACCGACGACCTTGTCGCCGCCGCTGTCCTCGAAGGCCGCGCATGAGCATGCGCATCGGCCACGCGTTCGACGTCCACCCGTTCAGTGACGACCCGGCGCGCACCATGGTTCTGGGCGGCGTGACGTTCCCCGGTGAGATTGGCCTCGCTGGCCACAGCGACGCTGACGTGATCGCCCACGCATGCACCGACGCGATCTTGAGCCCGGCCGGTCTTGGCGACATCGGGCAGCTGTTTCCTGACACGGACCCTGCGCTCAAGGGAGCCGACAGCATCGTGTTGTTGACCGAGGCCGTCCGTCGTGTCCGCGAGGCCGGCGCCACGGTCGTCAATATCGACGTCACCGTCGTTGCTGAACGACCAAAAATCGCGCCCCGCAAGGCCGAGATGCAAGCACTGCTCTCTGGCGTTGTTGGGGCACCCGTGACCATTAAGGGCAAGCGCGCCGAGGGCCTCGGCGCGCTGGGCCGCGCCGAGGGCATTGCCGCCTGGGCGGTCGCCCTCATCGACTTCGCTTCCGATGGAGGCCAGCCATGAATCAACGACGCAACCCACGCGGTTCCGGCCCTAAGGGAGGCGGTTCCCGAGGTGGCAAGCCCGGAGGCGGCCGAGGCGGCAATCGTCCCGGTGGTGACAACCGTGGCGGGGGCGGTGGACGCCGCAATTCGAGCGGCGGACGCCGATCCGGACAGCGCGGCACGACGCCAATGCGAGACGCCCCCGGCAGTGGCGGTGGCTCGAAGTCAAAGGGCCTCGGTGGCGATCAGGTCGAAGGTCGCCAGGCCGTGCGTGAGCTCCTGCTCGCGGACACCCGTCGCACCCGCGAGATCGTTATGGCCGGTGATCTCGATCCGGCACCGATCCTCGAAGAGATCATCGACCTGGCCGACGAAGCCAAGGTGCCGATCCGTGCGATCTCACGAAACAAGTTCGAGTCGCTCGCACGGACCGACGCGCCCCAGGGCATTCTCGCGATGGCGGCGCCAATCCAGAGCCTCGAGCTCGAGGACCTGGTGAAGCGCCGTGGTTCCGAGCCGCCGTTCCTGTTGGTTCTCGATGGGGTGACGGATCCGCAGAACCTCGGTTCGATCCTGCGCGTCGCCGAGTGTGCCGGCGTGACCGGCATCGTGTTGCCTCGTCACCGGGCCGCTCGTATCACCGCGTCGGTGACGAAGAGCGCGGCTGGTGCTGTCGAACATCTTCCGATGGCTCAGGTCGCCGGGATTCCCGCCGCGTTGGCGCGGCTCAAGGAGCTCGAGGTCTGGACCGTCGGGCTGGACATGGTCGCTGAGAGCACCGTGTTCGACCTGCGGGTCGCCACCGATCCGGTCGCGCTCGTGCTCGGCGCCGAAGGAAGCGGCATCAGCCGCCTGACACGCGAGCGTTGCGATGTCGTCGCTCGCATCCCGTTGGCCGGAAGCCTGGGCTCACTAAACGTCTCGACCGCGGCTGCAGTCGCCTGCTACGAAGTCGTTCGCCGCCGCGGCGAAATCTGATCAATCCAAGACCAGCTCTGAAGCACCGCGATGGTGCGAGCCCCAGCGAGCAACTCGGTAAGTGAGCGCAGCGAACGGCGAGCCCGGTGCGAGACTCGAACTCGCCACCTCCTGTTTACAAGACAGGTGCTCTACCAGATGAGCTAACCGGGCCACTGCCTCACGTGTGAAGCACCCTCAGGCTAGAGGCTTCGGGGCCGTGGTTCGACGCGAATTCTTGAGTACGGATCGCGATGGTTCCAATGCCCTGGCGGTTGTTGGCCACATTTGTCGTGGGGGTGCTTGCAATAGGGCTTCGGAGGCGCCACGCTGGCGCCGTGCCGTTGTCACCGATGGAAGCAAGCATTCTCGATTTCGAGCGGTCCTGGTGGGCCGATGACCAGCCCAAGGACGCTGCGATCGCTGATCGTTTCGCCTTGACGGTCGCCGAGTACTACGAGCTGCTCAACACCCTGATCGATTCCGACGAGGCACTTGAGCACGACCAGATGGTCGTCCGCCGTCTCCGCCGTATGCGTGATCGCCGTCGTCGCGAGCGTTTCGACGAGATCGCGGATGGTTCCAGCAGCTGATCGATGAGTTCGTCGGCTGTCCGGGGCGCGATCCTCGTCGCGCTTGCGGTGCTGCTCGGCTTTCTCATTCTTCGCGGCACGACGGACCGAACCGAGATTCCAATCACGGCCGGTCAGGCTCCAGTGGTCGAGGCCACGGTTGAGCCGACCCCAACCCCCGATGACGGCATCGCGACGCTGCCGACGGTGCCGCCTGCGGCCGACACGTCGACGGCTCGACCGAACTCACAGGTCACGATCTTGGTTGCGAACGGCACCGACATTTCGGGCCAGGCCGGGCGCCTGACCGATCGTCTCCGCAACCAGGGGTTCAATTCTCAGCCGGCCAAGAACGCTGATGCGCAAGCAACGTCGACGATCTTCTATCGCCCCGGCTTTGCCGTCGAGGCCGAGGTCGTTCGCGAAACGCTCGGCAGCCTGACCACTCCGGTGTCGCCGATGCCGGTTCCGGATCCGCCGATTGGTGCTGACATCGACCTCGGCAATGTCGATGTGCTGATCCTCGTCGGCAACGACTCGCTCGCCCAGAGCTGACCGATGCGGGTCGTCATCGCACCCGACAAATTCAAGGGCACCGCCACAGCGTCCGAGCTTGTCGAGGCCATCGGGGCCGTCGTCGTCGCTGCGGGCCACGAGGCCGTTGGTGTGCCGATGGCTGACGGAGGCGACGGCACGCTTGACGCGCTCGGCGGCGCGAATCGCACGTCGACGGTCACCGGACCACTCGGCGACCCGGTCGAGGCCGACTGGCGCTTGGCGAACGGTGTTGCCGTGATCGAGATGGCACGCGCGTCCGGGCTCGTCTTGGCTGGCGGCGCCGAAGGCAACGCACCGCTCGAAGCCACAACTCGCGGCACCGGCGAGCTCATCGCGACCGCAGTCGCTCGCGGAGCGAAGCGCGTGATCGTTGGGCTCGGCGGCTCAGCAACGACCGACGGTGGCCTCGGTGCTGTCGAGGCCATCGGCAGTCCCGCACGTCTCGGTGGGGTTCGGGTCGAAGTCGCCACCGATGTCACCACTCGCTTCGTCGACGCAGCCCGCATCTTCGGACCGCAGAAAGGCGCAACTTCCGCGCAGGTAGCGTTTCTCGAAGCTCGACTGCGCGGCATCGCTACCCGGTACCGCGATGACTTCGCCGTCGACGTCGAATCCGCCGAGGGAGCGGGCGCAGCCGGGGGATTGGGCGGCGGACTCCTCGCACTCGGCGCGGAGATCATCAGCGGCTTCGAACTGATCGCCGACGAGCTTGGTTTGGCCGAAGCCATCGCCGATGCCGACCTGGTCGTCACCGGCGAAGGCCAACTCGACCGCGAGTCGTTCGCCGGCAAAGTCGTCGGCGGCATCGCCGATCTCTGCGACGAAGGCGACACGCCGCTTCTGATCGTTGCGGGCGCAATCGACCCAGACCATGGCGGGCTCCCATCGGGCGCAGAGGCGATCTCGCTGAGCGAGCGCTTCGGCGTCGAGGCGGCCATGGCTGACCCGTGCGGGCTTGCCGCTGACGCAGTCGCGGCCTGGTTCGCGGCGCAATAATCTGCCGCATGGCGCAGGCACAAGGCTCGACATGGCCGCTCCCTGACTTCAACACGTACCCCGTGTTGCACCGTGCGGTAACGGCCGAATTGATCGAGCACGGCATCGCGGTGATCTGGGGCGACGGCGTGCGCACCGAGCACCACCGGTTCGTGCTGCGAGAGAACAGCCCTGACCCAAGGACCACCCATCCGTTGAGCCGCGAGCAGCAACTCCAGCTCACCGAGATCCCGGCCGACCTCACCATCGTCGGGGCTGCGGTCGATGACGACGGCGGCGTGCGAGTGCGCTGGTCGGCTGGTCCGGTCGCCGAGAGCGTGTATCACCCCGGTTGGCTTCGGGCCTGGGCCGGCGGGGCCAGCGCGCCGAATCCGCTGCCGCCACAGGTCAGCTGGGACAGCTCGCTGGATCTTTCGACGGTCACGTTCGACGGATCGCACGTGCTTGCTGGCGGTGACGTGTTCGACGCGTTCCTGCTCGCAATGCACACCCATGGCGTCGCGTTGGTGCAAGGCCTCCCGGTCGACGAGGACATGATCGAACGGCTGCCGTCGATGCTTGGTCCCGTTCGCACGACCAACTTCGGCCACGTGTTCGATGTGCGCACCAAATCGGCCGAGGTGACGAGCAACGCCTACACCGACCTCGAATTGCCGGTGCACACCGACCTCGACACCCGCGAGTACATGCCCGGTCTGCAGTTCCTGTGGTGCATGGCGAACGACGCGACCGGTGGTGAGTCCCGCCTGAGCGATGCCGCCGCGATCACTCGGCATCTGCGTGCCGAGCATTCCGATGCGTACGCCGCACTGACGACGATTCCGGTGTCGTTCATCAACAAGGCCGCCGACACCGACTATCGATTCGTCGCTCCGTTTCTGGTTGTCGACGGTGACGGTGAGCTCGTCGAAGCACGATGGAGCCCCTGGCTCCGCGGGCCGCTGCAAGCGTCGATTGGCGACGCGGAGCGCTTCTACGCCGGGCTGCGGCTCGCGCTCGAGCTCGGCGACGATCCTCGATTCGTCGTGAGCCACAAGCTGGCCGCGGGCGAGATGCTCGCGTTCGACAATCGCCGGATTCTGCACGGCCGAGGCCCGCTTGATCGCTCAACAGGGGAGCGTTGGCTACGTGGCTCCTACGTCGAGCGCGAAGAGCTCGAGTCGCGTCTGCGGGTTCGTCAGCGCTGACGTCGGCGTCCCGCGACCACGGTCGCCGCGCCGGTCGCGAACAGCACAACCGAGAGCGCCGCAGGTAAGGCCACGTCAGAACCCGTGACCGCAAGCCCCTCGCCGCCATCAGCGTCGGTGGCAGCAGTAGACGTCGTGACCGCTGGGCCGGCCTGTGGTGAGAGTCCGAAGCCGAAGGGACCGCCGTCGACCTCTGACTGCGCGACCGCCGTCGGTACGGCCGTCGCCACGGGCTCGATCACCGGCGTTGGCGTCACGATCACGCCCGAGCCGGTGGAGGTTGGAGTCGCAGTCGGCGTTGCGGTCGGTTCGGGTTGGATCGTGATGCTGAGCTGGCTGGTGGCCACAGCGTCGCCGGTCGTGGCGTCGTCAGCGTTGGCCGACAAACCTGCGGCGTACCAGACGACCGTCGTGGCTTCGGCGGGTGCCTGCCAGTCGAACGTGAACGCCGCCTGCCCATTCGAGAACGGTTGCGGCGCGACATGCGTGACCTCGCCTTGCACGAACTGCGCGCCCGGCCGAGCCGCGAGCAGAGTGCCGGCGCCGCTGGCTGCGTTGAATCCGGCGACCACGCCTGGTCCGCCACGAAGCGTGATCGTGACCGTGGTGGTTTCATTGACCCTCATCGACGTGGGAGCATCGATGAAGAGCGATGCCGAAAGGCCAGAGTCTTGATGGCAGTTCGCACACGTCGCCGCACCCACGTCGGGGCTGCCGGTGTGTGCGACTTGTCCAGTGGGGAAGGCTTCTGCCGCTGGGTCAACGAGGGAGAAAACGAATGCGAACGCTGCGGCAACGATCACAACACCAATCGGCATGCCAACCCCACGACGTCGCAACACGTCGACACGCTAGCGCTGGCGCTCGGCGCCTCACCGACCGGTTCGTCGTCGTGGGCGTGTTGCTCGCTGCGATCACCTTCGTCGTCGTCTCGAGCCTGTTCACCGAACCCGTTTCCGCTCGTTCGACCGGGATCATCGACTACTCGGGCAACCCCGATGCGGGCGAGGGCGCAACGTGCGCCGACTGCCATGGGAACAACGAACCCCAGCCGACGATCACCATTGGCATGCCCGACACTGTGGTTGGCGGCGAGACGATTCTCGTTTCGGTAACGGTCTCGGGCGGGCCTGGCGTCGAAGCCGGGTTCAACGCCTCGTTCGGTGACCTCGCAGGCGAGGTGGACAGCCTCAACAACGACACTCGCACCGACGCTGATCAGGTGACGCACACGTCGCCCAAGACCATGGGCGTCGACGGTGCCACGTTCACGTTCGCGTGGACCGCGCCGAACGAAGCAGGAGTTGCGTCGATCTACGCAGCGGGTCTGTCGACGAACGGCAATGGCAACAACCTGGGCGATGCGGTCGGGACCGTTGTTGACACGATCGAGATCGTCGCCGCGACCCGCGTGGGCGATGTGAACTGCAGCGGCGAATTGAACGTCGTCGATGCGCTAATCGTCGCTCAGTACGACGCGGGTATTCGGACGGATGCCCAGCGGTGCCCACTCAATGATCCGGTGACCGAGATCGTTGCCGCCAACGGCGACCTGAACGAGGACGAGCGGACCGACATCATCGATGCGCTCTTGATCGCGCAGTGCGACGCCGGCATCGACAACGGCCTGTGCGGATGACGTACGCCGGATAACACCGGCGATGGATCGTTAGGCGTTGTAAACGTCGGTCGCAGTTCGCTCAGGAATCGACAAGAAGAAGCGGTCGACCGACTCGTCTTGCGCGTTCTCCCAGAGGTGCGAGAACGCGGACCGCTGACGCGTGTCGGTGCCGGTCGTCTGCGCACGAGCATCCGCAATGATGCGATACGCGACCTCACGAGCTTCGGCGATGATCTCGTCGGATTCACCACGAGCAGCGAGCAGTAGGTCACGGCATCGCAACCGCGTCTCGGCCAGAAGAAGCTGGGCTTGCGCAAGTTGGGTATGCACGGTCACGGGTCCTTGAAGCGCTTGCACGGTCACGGGTGTGAGCGGTGCTGTGTGGGCCGATTGGCCCATGGCTTCATTGGCGGCTGAGTCGATCGTCATGGGGCCTCCTGCCCCACCCGTCGACCGAACGCGCATCGTTGTGAGGGCGACACACCGAATTATCCGCAGAGACGCGTTTGGATTCGCTTCGGCGGTGGGCAATCCGGTGCTCGGGCCCTAGAGTTAGCACTCTCAATCAGAGAGTGCTAGCCGCCTAGGGAGGGCCCACGCACATGGCAAAGTCCATTACGTTCGACGATTCCGCCCGCCGGTCACTTGAGGCCGGAATGAACACGCTGGCCGACGCGGTCCGCGTGACGCTTGGCCCTAAGGGCCGCAACGTCGTCCTCGACAAGAAGTGGGGCGCCCCCACGATCACCAACGATGGTGTTTCCATCGCCAAGGAGATCGACCTCGAGGATCCACTCGAGCGCATCGGCGCCGAACTCGTCAAGGAAGTCGCAAAGAAGACCGACGACGTCGCCGGTGACGGCACGACGACCGCAACGGTTCTCGCCTGGTCGATGGTGCGCGAGGGACTGCGCAACGTCACCGCTGGCGCCAACCCAATGTCGGTCAAGCGTG
This sequence comes from uncultured Acidimicrobiales bacterium, assembly GCA_937942965.1. Lineage (GTDB taxonomy): Bacteria > Actinomycetota > Acidimicrobiia > Acidimicrobiales > UBA10347 > UBA10347. The sequence continues at coordinate 7,916 of CALDGN010000444.1, forward strand.
GCATCGAGCAGGGTGTCGAGGCCGCAGTTGCCTCCATCCAGAAGATGGCCAAGCAGGTCAAGGACAAGGAGCAGATCGCACAGGTCGCTTCGATCTCCGCTGCTGACAACGAGATCGGCGACACCATCAGCGCCGCAATCGACAAGGTCGGCAAGGACGGTGTCATCACCGTCGAAGAGAGCCAGACCTTCGGCATGGACATGGACCTCGTCGAGGGCATGCGCTTCGACAAGGGCTTCTTGTCGCCGTACATGGTGACCGATCCCGAGCGTATGGAAGCCGTCCTCGACGACCCATACCTGCTGCTCGTCGGTTCCAAGATCGGCGCCGTTCGCGACATCGTTCCCGTCCTCGAAAAGGTCATGCAGTCGGGTCGCCCGCTCGTGATCATCAGCGAAGACGTCGAAGGCGAAGCACTCGCAACGCTCGTCGTCAACAAGATCCGTGGCACCTTCAACTCGGTCGCCGTCAAGGCTCCGGGCTTCGGCGATCGCCGCAAGGCAATGCTGCAGGACATGGCCATCCTCACCGGTGGCCAGGTCGTCAGCGAAGAGGTCGGCCTCAAGCTCGAGTCCGTTGGCCTCGAGATGCTGGGTTCGGCCCGCAAGGTCGTCATCACCAAGGACGAGACCCTCATCATCGAAGGCGCCGGCAAGAAGGCCGACGTCGAGGGTCGCATCGCTCAGATCAAGGGCGAGATCGAC
>CALDGN010000445.1 GCA_937942965.1 uncultured Acidimicrobiales bacterium
ATCGAGCCTCGGCTCGACCTGCACGTGGGCGTATTCCTGCTCGCGTTGCGCCACCCGATGGTTGCCGCTCGACAGATCACGACGCTGGCAACCGCTGCCCCCGGTCGGCTCACCGTCGGCATCGGCGTCGGCGGCGAAGACCGCCACGAGTTCGAGGTCTGCGACGTCGACCCCAAGACCCGTGGTCGACGCACCGACATCGCCGTAGACATCGTGCGTCGACTGCTCGATGGCGAGACGGTCGATGGCGACGGCGAGTTCTATGGCTTCACCGAAGGCAAGATCCGGCCGACGCCCGTTGAGCGAGTGCCGTTCCTTGTGGGCGGAAGAAGCAATGCAGCAATCGATCGAGCCGCCCGTTTCGGAGACGGGTGGCTGGCGGCCTGGTGCTCGGCCCGCCGATTCGTCGAAGGCACCGAGCGTGTCCAGGAGCGTGGCGCCGACCGCGACGTCGCCTGGAGCCATGGCTTGCAGCTGTGGGTCGGCGTTGGCGACAACCCCGAGGACGGACGCGCCAACGTTGCCGACACCATGGGCCGCTTCTACAACATGCCGTTCGAGCCGTTCGAGCGATACACGCCGGTCGGCAACGCCGAGCAGATCGCGGAGTTCTTGGCGCCCTACGTCGAGTCAGGCGCGGCGACGATCAACCTGAACCCGTGCGGTCCCGATCCCGCCCAAGAGATCGAAACGATTGCCGAGGTCAAGCGCCTGCTGTCGAATGGATGAGACCAAGGAGGCTGCCGACAACGACGGCGGGCTCAGTCCAGAAGCACGTGCGTGGCTCGCGGCCGAACCGGGCGACGACGACGCCCCGATCGACTTCTCGACCATCGTCGAGGACCGCGCTGACACGTTGGAGCGGTGGCACCAAGCGGGCCACCGAGCAATCGACCTTCACGGCGTCACTACGGAGCCGGTAACCGTCGGCGGCGTCGAGTGCTTGCGCGTGACCTCACCGCACGCCGGAACCGAGAACGGCACGCTCGTCTACATCTTCGGTGGCGCGTTCATCTACGGCGACCCGTTCAGCGAACTCCCGATCACCGCGGCTCTTGCGACCTACGCGGGCATCGAGATCATCTGTCCGGCGTACCGGCTCGCACCCGAGCACCCCGTGCCGGCGGCGAGCGACGATTGCTTCGCGGTCTGGCGCGCCGTCTCAGGGAAGAGCGACCGTGTGGCACTCGGCGGCGAGTCCGCGGGAGGCAACCTGGCGCTGCTCACGGCACAACGCGCACGCGACGAAGGCGCCAACCTGCCGCTGGCACTGGCGCTGCTGTCCCCCGCCGCGGACCTTCGCACCGACGCCGCGCTCGTTGACGCAGCGCCCGACGATCCGACCCTGAGCAAGACCCGCATGTTCGATGTCGCTCGGGCCTACCCCGGCGAGCTTCCGCTCGACGATCCGATGGTCTCGCCGCTCTTTGGCGCAATGACCGGGCTTCCGCCGACGCTGATCACGACCGGCACCCGCGACCTCTTGTTGCCAGGATGCCTGCGCACGGCCCGCCGCATGCGTCGCGCCGGTGTCGACGTCGACTGTCGCGTGTGGGATGGGTTGTGGCACGTGTTCGAGTTCTACGACGCATATCCCGAAGCCGACGAGTCGCTTCGAGAGATCGCAGACTTCGTGCAGAGTTCGCTGGCCGCGAGCTAAGCCGTCGGGTCGAAGATGACTCGGCCGGTCGTTCGACGCTCGTAGAGATCGAGCATGGCCTGAGGAAGATCCGTGAAGCCGACGGTGCGGCTGATCAGCGGAGCAAGCCGGCCGTCGGCCATCATCGGATAGATCGCCTCGTTGCATTCACGAAGACGATCCGGATCGACGTCGCGATAGGCGCCCATGTGCACGCCAACGACGGAATAGTTCTTGACCAGCACGTGATTCGCCGGCGCACTCGGGATCGTGCCGCTTGCGAATCCGACAACCAGCAGACGTCCTTCCCAAGCAACGACCCGACGAGCGATGTCGAAGTACTCGCCACCGACGGGGTCATAGACCACATCGACGCCTCGCCCATCGGTCTCGGCAAGAACCCGCTCGCGAAGATCCTCAGACGAGTAGTCGATGGCCACGTCGGCGCCCAGATCACGACATACCTGGACCTTGGCTGGTCCACCGGCGGCAGCAATCACGCGACAGCCGTGCGCCTTGGACATCTGCACTGCAGAGGACCCAACGCCGCCAGCCGCAGCCAGCACGAGCACCGTTTCGCCCGGTTGCAGGTTGCCGCGCCGGTGCAGCGCAAACCACGAGGTGCCGTAGATGACGTGGCCCGCGACGGCAGTCGCGACGGGGACATCGTCGGGGATGACGGTGACGCCGCTCGCTTGCATTACGGCGACATCAGCGAAGCCGCCGTTGCTGCCGATCGTCATGCCAATCACCCGTTGTCCGACCTCGAGGTCGACGCCCTCGCCGGTCGCGGTGATCGTCCCGCCGGCACTCATGCCAGGCGTAAACGGCGGATCCAGCCGCACCTGGTACTGGCCCTGGCACTGCAAGATGTCGGCAAAGTTGACGTCGGCCGCGCCGACGTCAATCACGATCTCGCCCGGGCCTGGTGTTGGCGCGTCGACTTCGGCGAGCGACAGGACATCCCAGGGAAGTCCCAGCTCGCGGGCTTGCCATGCACGTGGCATCAGATGACTCCTATGGGTCCAGACGAGCGGTCGCGGTCCCGGTGACCACAGGAACATCGTCTTGGTTGACGGTGGTTACCGAGATGTCGGCGACGGTTACGCCGTCTTCATCGCGAATATCGGTGATCTCGGCGGTACCTCGCAGCGTGTCGCCCGGCCAGACCTGGCTGACGAAACGCACGCCGTACTTGGTGAGGCGTCCGTCGCCGACCCAGTCAGTGAGGAGCCGCCCGGTCATCCCCATTGTGAGCATGCCGTGCGCGAACACGGTTGGGTAGCCGGCCACTTCGGTGACGAACTTCTCGTCGGTGTGGACCGGGTTGTAGTCACCCGATGCCCCTGCGTACTGCACGAGCTGGGTGCGTTTCAGGTCCTCGACGAGGACGTCGCTGTGGGTGTCGCCCACGCTGATGTTTGATGCGCTGAGTGCCATGTGAATCTCTCCTGTTCCTGTCGCGTCGCTCGGCCTCAGCCTTCGACGGCCTTCTCGGTCTGCACGCCAACGCTGCGAGCGGTGATCACAAGCTCACCGGTTTGGTCTCGGTACTCGGTCACGGTCTCACTGAACTTGAGCAGGCCCGCTCGCTTCGACTGCTTCTCCCAGCTCTCACCGGGTTTCACCGTCGCACTGAGGACATCGCCAGGACGAATGTGTCGGTGGTACTCGTAATGCTGCTCGGCGTGGAGGCCCCGAGCTCCCATGCCAGTCGGAGTGTCGTCAGCTTCGCCGGGTTCCTTCGGTGGTATTCCGGTCGCCTCTTTGCCGGACCCCATCCACGGCTCCCCGACCTTGGGGCGAAGCCGGTAGTTCTCGTCGAACTGCGCGCTCGCCTGCACAAACGTCGGCGGCGCGATGATGCCGCCGGTCTCGGCCGCAGTGGCGTAGGACTCGCTTTGGTAGATGGGGTTCGGGTCACCAATGGAGCGAGCAAACATCAAGATGTGGCTCGCCTCAACGGGAAATCGCTCGGCCGGCATGGTCGTCTCCTCGAAAATCAGCCTGACGCCATCTTGGCTGACGAGGCCGGCTCCGCAGAATTCGCAGCGCTTCCAGGACGGGTCCCCTGGGGGTTGGCGACTCGGCGGGGCTAGGAGGAGACGGAGACGATGTTGTGGTTCGTCGTCGAGCAGCGGATGGCGCCCGAGTCCGAGATCACCACGATGTCTTCGAGTCGCATGCCCCATTGTCCAGAGATGTAGATCCCCGGCTCGATGCTGAACGCGTGGCCTTCGACGACGACCTCGTCGTTGCCGCTCTTGACGTAGGGCTGCTCGTGCACCTCGGTGCCGATGCCATGGCCCGTGCGATGAATGAACTGGTCACCGAAGCCGGCGTCGGCGATTACGTCGCGAGCTGCAGCATCGACATCGCCCAGTGTGGCGCCGGGCCGAGCCGCATCGACCGCGGCCTGTTGGGCCTTCTTGAGCGTGTCCCACGTGGCCGCAACGTCGTCGGGAATCGGGCCAGTCCAGACACAGCGGGTGATGTCGGAGCAGTAGCCCTTGTGCTTGCCGCCAAAGTCGCAAAGCACCATCTCGCCGGCTTGGACGATGCGATCTGTGGGGTGATGGTGCGGGCTGGCCGAGTTCGGCCCTGACGCAACGATGCAGAACTCGACCGTTTCGTGGCCGACGTCGCGAAGCCGCTGGCTGATGTCGGCAGCGATCTCTTTCTCGGACCGACCGACGAGCGGAATGTCACCGTTCTGCAGGGCAGCGGCAACTTGATTCGCCAAACCACCGACCGTCTGGATCGCCAACATCTCGTCGTCGTTCTTGACCGAGCGCAGGCCGCCAAGACTGTCGCTGAACGACACGAAGTCGGTTTCGGGCATGAGCCGCTGCAAGCCGAGCAGGTGTACCGCCCACAGCTCGTCGCTGACGAGCACCTTGCGGGCGTCACCCAGGGCCTCAGCGATCAGCTGCACCGGGTCTTGGTCATCGTCCCATCCGGTGACCGAGTACACGTTCGGCTGCTCGGGAACGAGCGGAACCTCGATCTTGGGCACGAACATCTGCGGCGTCTCTGGCATCTCGGACGTGTCGCCGCCGGGTGTCGCCACGAACGCCGTGATGCGCTCCATCGAGGATGCGTGATAGCCCGTCAGATACACCAGGTCGGACCCGCCGCGGACAACAACTCCGTCGCCGCCGACGGCCGCGATCCGCGCCGAGGCTGTTTCCCAACGGGTCTGGTACAGCCCAGATGCAACGGGTGACGAAGACTCATGTGGCGTGTGCATAGACTCCGACGGTACTGCGAGACAGACTTGTCATGTGCAGTTCAACTTGGCCGAAGCTCGGGCGCGCCTGACGGCCTCGTTCCCTCTCGTGAATGAACATCCCGATGTCGCCGGCGTGCTTCGCGATGCAGCGCTGCTGCGCTTGGTCGGCGAAGCGCTCGCTGCGCCTTTCGTCGACGCAAACGTCGATCGCGTCATCGCCCCCGAGGCACGCGGCCCGATCGTCGGAGCCTTAGTCGCTCGAGAACTTAACTGTGGCCTCGTCCTTGCCCGCAAGGATGATCGCAACCACCCCGGCGCTGACATCCCGGTGCAATCCGCTCCCACCTGGCGCGGTCATTCCGAGGTCTTCCAAGGACGATCCTTCGACCTCTCACCTGGCGACCGTGTGCTGATCGTCGATGACTGGATCACGACGGGGAACACGATGCGAGCAGCCCGATCAATCGTGCAAGTGCTCGGCGGGATTCTGGTCGGCGGCGCGGTCGTCGTGAACAAGGCCGACGAGGAGACGATCGAGGAACTCGATGTGCACTCACTCGTGAACTTCGACGACCTCGTCGGTCGAGATCAGTGATCGACGGACTGGGCGCTCGCCCAGACAGCGCCAATCGCTGCCGCAGGCAACGTGAGCGAGGCCGCGACCAGCAGCGGTAGGCGCGGGCCACCGAGCCAAAAGATGCCAGCAAGGCTCAGCACGATGTGAGGCACGAAGCCGAACGCAGCCCAGCGAATCGTGTGCAAGAAGCGGGCCGGTTCGATGCGATCTTTGAGGGCGGCCCACGTCATCGCGAGAAACAGGACGTAGCCGAGTGGCCCGATGAGCATGAACGCGAGACCGAGCGGACTGCCGGGTGAACCCGGCGCGGCAGTGACGAGCGAACGGACAGGCTCGGCGATCATGGTCGCCAACGGAATGGTCGCAACGAACGCAACGGCGGCGGAGAGCGCAACGGTCGCGGGTGGCTGCCAATCCACCGAAGAAGTGGTAGGTCCGGGTGCGACGATTGCCTGCATGGAAGTCCATCGGCTCGGTCAGCGACGGGCTGAGTTACCCGTTCGATCAATGACCCGCGAACCGGGTCAGACGACCCAAGAACAGGCACACACTCCCCCATCCTGGGGTCGCGATCGACTCGCTCAGTACGCCGAGTGTCGGCCGACAACTACGGTCGAGCCATGACTTACGCGGATACCGAAACGCTGCTCTTCGAGGCTGGCGACAACGGCGTGCTCACGATGACCCTGAATCGGCCCGAGAAGAAGAACGCCGCGAACCATGTCATGTGGGACGAGCTCCTCGAGACGTTCCGCCGAGTGAAGCACGATGACGACGTGCGCGTCTTCGTGATCACGGGGGCGTCCGACGCGTTCTGCTCCGGCGCCGATCTCGGCGGCGGTGGACCGGCTCGCCATCAACTCGCGTCGATGCGCCACATCCACGACATCGCCATCGGGCTGCATGAGCTGCCGATGCCGACGATCGCAAAGGTCAACGGCGTTGCCGCTGGCGCCGGTTGCAACATGGCACTCGGCTGCGACCTGATCGTCGCCAGTGACCGGGCCCGCTTCTCCGAGATCTTCAGCCGCCGAGGGCTAAGCGTCGATTTCGGTGGCACCTGGCTGCTGCCCCGGCTCATCGGGGTGCACAAGGCCAAGGAGCTCGCCTTCTTCGCCGACATCATCGACGCAGAGACCGCAGAGCGGTTCGGCATCGTGAACCACGTCGTGCCCCACGATGAGCTCGATGCGTTCGTCGACGACTGGGCGGGCCGGCTCGCCGCAGGGCCGCCGATCGCGCTGGCTCAAACCAAGGCCATGCTCAACAAGTCGCTGACCATGACCATGGACGAAGCCCTCGACAACGAAGGCTGGGCCCAGACGGTGAACTTCTCGACCAAGGACACTCGCGAGGCGGTGAGCGCCTTCTTGGAGAAGCGCGATCCG
>CALDGN010000446.1 GCA_937942965.1 uncultured Acidimicrobiales bacterium
CGGTGAGACCGATCAGGCCTCCTGCGATTGCCTGCTTCATCCGGTTCATCTTCATGGGGTTGTCTCTTTCCGTCTGTTCCGGCGGTGTTGCCGGTCTTCCAAGGGGATGAAGATCATGTTGCGGCACGTTCCGAAGACGAACGGCAGGCGAAAGCAAGAGTTCTGGCAAGACGGGTAAGACCTTCTTTGCATCCCGAAAGGGCACCGAAAACCCGACCGTTGCGAGGCGGTGATTGCACGGGAAAACGCCGAAACCCCGCCGGAGAGGCGGGGTTTCGAGGTCTGTATCTGTTGTGCGCGAGGGGGGACTTGAACCCCCACGTCCTTTCGGACACAGGCACCTGAAGCCTGCGCGTCTGCCAATTCCGCCACTCGCGCGTGACGCTCGGAAGAGCGGCCCACACTCTAGCGGCGACCCCCCGAACCCGTCGCCCGGAATTGAGACGAATCCGGTGCGTCGTGACGCACGTCATCTTCAACTTTGTGAAAGTTTTCACTAAGATGAAGGTGTCAGTGAACAGGAGGCAGTCATGCCGACCACAACCACCGCTCCCCTCAAGGACAAGCCGGTGTTCCTGTACGACGACTGTTGCCCGCTCTGTCGTGGATACACCAAGACCTTCACGGCATTGGGCTGGGCCGAACGGGCGCCGTTCAGCACCATCGACGAGACGACACTCGCCTCGCTCGACATGGATCGGGCCCGCCACCACATCCCGCTGCACGACCCTGCCGGTCCCACCCGGTACGGGCTCGACGGCATCCTCGACGTCGTCGAAGACGAGGTCGCGCTGCTCGGAAAGATCGGCAAGCACCCGCTGGTGCGAGCCGTGCTGGACCGCTTGTATTGGTTCATCACCTACAACCGCCGTCACATCATCACTGCGGCGCCGCCGGTCGACGGGTTCGACTGTGCGCCCGACTTTGAGCCGGCGCCGGTCGCTGCGTACCTGTGCTTCTGCGGGGCGGCGGCAACCGGGCTTGCGCTCGTGAGCGGCACCGGCCTCGCGGTCGGGGCGGCAGCCACCGCAGGTGCGGCACTTGTTGCAACTCGCGACGACGGCTGGGCCATCAACGACATGGAGGCCGCCGGACACACAGGCAGCGTCGCCGTTGCCACCGCTGGCATGGGTGCAATCGTGCGAGCTGCGACCGGCAACCCTCGCCTTGCGGCTGCGGCCGCCGTGGTGACGGCCGGGCGCAAACTCTGGCTGCGTCGCTGGATGCGCACCGAGCGCCCTGCTGCTGAGTAATGGCTCCAAGGTGATGGCTCCGGGGTGACTGTCGCAGCCATGGCGTAGGTTCGGGACAGAGCTTCCCCCGATCCACTTGGTGCGTCCGGTTCAGGTCTGCGCCGATGCACGATGGAGCACACCATGACCCCCGATCCAAACAACGACGCATCAACCGACACGTCGATCATCAACCGGGTCCGGGCCTTGATCGCGAAGGCCGAGTCCTCTCCCTACCCCGCCGAAGCCGATGCCTTCATGGCCAAGGCCCAAGCGTTGATCAACCAGTACGCCATCGACGAGGCCCGCTTGCATGGGACCGACCCCACGTCGATCGGCCACGAGCAGCTTCCGATGACGGGCAGCTACAGCCGAGAACGAGCCCACGTCTGGGGCGCCGTTGCGCAGGCCAACCGCTGCCAGGTACTGACGTTCTCCAAGCCCGGGTCGAGCGCCGTCATGGAACTGGCGCTTATTGGCCGGCCTCGCGACCGAGAGCTCGTGAAGGTTCTGGCGACCTCGCTCGAGTTGCAGGCCATGCGCCGCATGGCCGACCTGGACCTGGACCGATCGTGGGAAACCCCCGTGGTGCAGCGACGCAGTTTCCTGCGGGGCTTCGCCGGCGAGGTGTCGACTCGACTCGCCCGGGCCAAGGCCGACCAGCACGTGTTCGGCAGCGCAGCCGCAGCCCTCGAACTGGCCGAAGTCGCCGTCGACAACTACATGCACGACGAGTTCGATGTGTCGACTCGCCGCAGCCAGTCGCGAATCGATGGAGCGGCGTATTCACGTGGCCGCCGTGCCGGCGCGTCGGCCGATGTCGGCGCCAGTCGAATCGGCACCAACCGAGGCGCACTACCTCGCTAGTTGGGCGGCTCCGCCTGGCTCGCTCGTTCAGCGGTTTCGCCCGGGGCCGAAAAAGAACCAAGCGACCGGGCCCGACGTGACCCAGTCGCTCAGTTGAATTCGTGAAGTTAGACGCAATTCGCGTCAAATACGCGCATTGTGACCGAGACCACCTCGGCCCCGGTCAGCGACTTAGAAAGTCGACGAACCGCCGTCGCCGCCGTCGCCCTTGAAGTCATCTGCGGTGGGGATGCCAACACCGACGTCCTTGCCCGTCAGGAACGCTCCGGCAGTCGCGGCGATACCGGCGAGAATGCCGAGATAGATCCCAAACTTGGTGAAGTCGTTGTCGACCAACCAGCCCAGCAGGATGAACAAGGTGCCGACAGCGCCAAGCACCATCGCCATCTGCTCCGTGCCGAGGTTGCCGGCCTGCGCCTCGAAGATGCCGAGGGCCTTGAGCACGATCAGGGCGCCAGCGGCGATCACGAGGAACGAGCCCAGGATCGCGTCGATGCCAGAGTCCCAGCCATTTGCGTTGACCGAACCGATGCCGAAGCCCACATCGATGCCGTACCACGGCAAGAACATGTTGATGAGCGCCACAAGGCCGCCACCCCCAGCAATCCAATTGTTGGGGGTCAGTTTGCTTAGGTCCATTCCGGTACCTCCCGATCTTCGGTCCACATCATGCGGACCCGCCATTTGGCGTCCAGTCTTGCAGACCGTCGAGAGCCCGGGTGGCTTTGGAAGTGTCGCGAAGCGAAGGCTCAGGTGTTGCGCAGGAACCAGCGGCGAGCGGGCTCTTCGCTGTCGTCCTCGCGGAAGAACGCGAGCGCGGCGATCCGCTCAGAGAACGTTGAGTCGTCGTCATCCCACGCGGCGGCGCCGGTGGTGATGTTCGATGCGTTGGCCGTCAGCTGCTCACCCAGGTCCGCACCGTGATCGGTCTTGCGACGGTCGGTTGCGTGGATGTCGATCGACGTGATCGGCGGTTGATCGACCACAGGGACTGCGGCGGCGAGCGCGGCTTCGGCTTGCGCGAGTGACGTTTCGAGCGCCTCGATGCGGCGACGGAGCGCGGACACCTCGGCTGCGTGCGAAGCCTGCATCGATGCGAACTGCGCACCGTGCACTCGACAGACCCCTCGTTCGACCGCACAAGCTCCCGCTGATCGGGGAAGATCAGTCGTTGGTACGTGTTCGAAGTTGGGCTGTTCGGTGATCGCCATGGCGGGTCCTTGTCTCCACATGCATTGTGAGACCGGCACCCCCGAATTCAAATGAGTTGATGTGCCCAGCCTTGGTGGCGTTGGGTACAGCTCGTCGCTCGACCGGTTGTTCGGAATCAGTTCTGCCCAAACATCATGAGCCATTGTTCGGCACTTTTGGGCGCGAACACCATGTTGTACTTGCGCGTGTCGCCCATCGACTGGCATGGCTCGGCCGAATACAGGTGTCCGGGGAACAGCACTGCATCGTCAGGAACGTGGGCGAGGCGGTTCGTGAGCGTGGTGTAGAGCTCGCTGGGATCGCCGCCGGGCAGGTCGGTCCGGCCGCATCCGTCGATGAACAACGTGTCGCCGCCCAAGAAGTGACCGTCGACGAGGAACGTCTGGCTGCCGGGCGTGTGGCCGGGGCAGTGGATGAGTTCGATCGGGATGTTCCCGATGTCGAGTGTGCTGCTGCCGTCGTGAATGACCAGGTCGTCGCCGCCGACGCCGGAGACCTTGGTCACGAACTCGGCTTCGGCTGCTTGCACGTGAATCGGGATCTGCACCTGGTTCAAGAGTTCGGCGATACCGATGAGCTGGTGGCCCATCATGGAACCGCCTATGTGGTCAGGGTGATAGTGCGTCGCCAGCGCACCGACGAGCTGCATGCCGTCTTCGCCGGCGATCTGGATCAGGTCGTCGACGTTGTACGCCGGGTCGATCACGACGGCTTCGCCGGTCTCGGTGTCGCCGACGAGGTAACAGAAGTTGCGCATCTGTCGCGCCAACATGTCGTCGGTGGCGAAGTCACGTCCGGAAAGCAACTGCTTGAAGTACAGACCCATCCCCCAACCCTAGGACCTTCCCCCTCGTGGGGTCGCACCTACAACCGCTTCATGGGGTCGCACCCAAAAGCGATTCACTCCCGTCAGACGACGGTGACTGTGGCGCTGAGTGCGTAGTGGTCACTGAGGAAGAACGGTGTGTCTTGGAACTCGACGGGTGTCCGATGGACGGTCACGTCGTCCACCTGCAGACCAGGGCTTGCGAACCAGCGGGTGAAGTAGGCGCTGAACTCGTTGCC
>CALDGN010000447.1 GCA_937942965.1 uncultured Acidimicrobiales bacterium
GATGCCTGCGCCCGAGACCTTGAGGAAGGCTGCGCCGGCGACGACGTGGTTGTTGGTGACGACATAACCCTCGTCATTGATGATGAAGCCGGTGCCGTTCCATTGGCCCGACAGGGCGGTGATGTCGCCAACGGCGACGTACGAGCCTTCGGCTTCGATCTTGACCGTGGACACCGCCACGTCTTCGATCGAGCGTTCCTCGACGACTGGTTCCGGAGTTGGATCGTCAGCCGGTTCATCCACCGGATCAACGGCCGGTTCGTCGGCTGGTTCGTCGACGGGGTCATCGGCCGGTTCGTCCGCCGACGAGTCCGATCCGCTGTCGTCAAGAGTTGAGTCCTGGGTCAGGTCAACTGCAACCGGAGCGTCGGTTGTGCCACCGCCGCACGCTGTTGCAAAGAGAGCTATCGCTGCGAGAAGTGCCACACCCCATCGCCACTGTGCACGCGTTGCGCGTGCAGAAGCCACCGCCACCATTTCATTCCGCCTTTCGATTGTCAGCCGATGCTCAGGAACGCACCGTCGATCTGACACGTCCATCGTGGCATACGCGACCTACGGAATCGATAGGGAACGGCCCTATGTGCCCGATGTCTCATACCGATTGGGAGCCAACGGCTGGCCGAAAACGACAACTGCGCCCGCCGAAGCGGGCGCAGTGGTCAGCGTCTCAGGATGAGAGCGGCAGAATCGCTAGGCGACGCCTGCAGCCTCGAGCGCACGACGGGTGAGCACCTTGGCGAGATGCGACCGGTAGGCCGCATCGGCGTTGGTGTCTTCCATCGGCGAAGCGCCTTCAGCAGCGAGCTCGGCAGCCTCGGCTGCGGATGCGCCACCAGCGAGTGCTTCTTCGGCGGCGGTTGCCCGCAGCGGAGTCGAGCCCATGTTGACCAGGCTGATGCCCTTGCCGCCGTCGGCAACGCCGACGCCCACGATGGCCCAATCCTGGGCACGGCGGTTGAACTTTTGATAGTTCCAGCCGCCGGTGCCGGTTGGGATCCGCACTTCGGTGATCATCTCGTCGTCGGCCAATACCGATTCGAAGAAGCCAGTGAAGAACTCCGATGCCGCGACTTCGCGGGTGCCGTTCGGTCCTTGGGCAACGATCGTGCCGCCGAGCGCAAGCACGGCTGCCGGGAGATCAGAGGCGGGATCGCTATGGGCCAGCGTGCCGCCGAGGGTGCCGCGGTGGCGGACCGACGGATCACCGACGAGCGATGCGACGTGGGCGAGCATCGGGGCTTCGGCCTTGACGACGTCGCTGTGCTCTACCGCGGTGTGGCGGGTCATCGCGCCAATGGCGAGGTGACCGTTCTCTTGGCGGATGTAGCTGAGGTCATCGACCCGACCGATGTCCACCAGGACCGTCGGTGCAGCGAGGCGGAACTTCATCATCGGGATGAGCGAGTGGCCGCCAGCGAGAAGCTTGGCTTCGTCGCCGTATTCGCCAAGCATGGCGATGGCTGCTTCGGCCGAATCTGCGACCTTGTAGTCAAACGCGGCCGGAATCATGACTCACCTGCTGCGCTCAGGACGGCCTTGACGATGTTGTGGTAGCCGGTGCAACGGCAGAGGTTGCCCTCGAGGCCTTCGCGCACTTCGTCTTCGGAAGGGCTGGCGTTTTCGTTCAGGAAGCTTGTGGCGGCCATGACCATGCCGGGCGTGCAGTAGCCGCACTGCAGCGCGTGGCACTGCTGGAATGCCTCTTGCATGGGGTGCCAGTCCTGGTCACCGGTCGAGGTGCCAGCGGCACGTGACTGGTCGGCGAGTCCCTCGATCGTCGTGATTGCGGCACCCTCGGCCTGGACGGCGAGGACGGTGCACGACTTGACCGACTGGCCATCGAGGTGAATCGTGCAGGCGCCACATGACGAGGTGTCGCAGCCGATGTTGGTACCGGTTAGGCCGACGTTCTCACGAATGTGATGAACGAGCAGCGTGCGCGGCTCGACGTCATGGGACTGACTTTGCCCATTAACGCTCATTGAGACTTCCACGAAGTACTCCCCCTTTGACGATTGGCCGATGACCCTGGTGGATCGGCGGCTCTGGTCCGATCAGCGGCGCGACTCCGGCGTTCGCGGCCGGGCATGATCATGCCACATTCGCCAACGGCGTGCCCTATCGACGCTCTCTTTTGAGAACTTTCAGCGTGAGGAGGCGGCGCTCGGGTGACGCTGCACGGGCGTGCTTTCGAGTTGCCGGATGATCCGGCCGCGGCTGTGATCGGCCAAGGCCTGGCTCGTGAGGCCGAGCAGCGGGCCAATACCGAGCGCAATCACGATTGTGGCTGGGCCGAAACTTCCGCCAAGAACCAGGCCAAGTACGAACACGGCGACTTCGAGCGAGGTCCTCACCATCTGCCGATTCAGGCCTCGGAGTTCGCCGGCACGCATGAGCAACTCAAAGGCACCGCCGGTTGAACCCGAGTGAACAACCAGGGAGATGCCAGCGCACAACGAAACAAGGGAGAGCGCGACGAAAAGGCACCGGGCGACGAGTGACGCGGGCGCGTTGATAAACCCGGAGACCGCGTCGATCGCGACGCCGTTGGCGAACACGTAGGCGATACCCCAGCGGCTGGGGAACTGACGCAGCAGGGCCGCGGCGGCGAACAAGACAGCGGAGACCACCCAGACCGTTTGACCGAAGCTCAGCCCGATCCGCGGCTGGAGGCCCGAGACGAGAACGTCATAGGGCGTCAGACCGAGGTTGGCCTGTTGGAGCAGCGTGACACCGATGCCGATGCCGAGCGAGCCGGCGAACAGGGAGAAGGCCCGGCGGGCGGGTGTGTGGGCGCGGGCCGGGAAGAGCCGACGTCCTGCGACGAGCGCGCCGTGGCGCCCGAAACCGAGCCGGCCGATGAATTGGACGGTGTGGCGAAACACGACGGTGAGTGCACGGAATGTGTGGTGGGAAGCGCGACCGAACGAGCGGTCGATTGCAGTGCGCATAACCAAAAGTCTCGCCCGCGAGACGGTCATGTGCTCACGTTTTTCCGGTGGCGCGCGTCACCCCGTCACACGTGTCACAACGGCTTGATTTTGCGAAGTCGATGCCTACTCGTTGTGAGTTCGGAATCGTTCGATGAGGGCCTGTGTCGATGGGTCGTGCGCGGGCCCGTCGTCGAGCCCGTCGGCAAGTTCGTTTCCGACGCGAGTTGCGAGGACTTTGCCCAGTTCGACGCCCCATTGATCGAACGAGTTGATGCCCCACACCGCTCCCTGGGTGAACACACGGTGTTCGTAGAGGGCGATCAGCTGTCCGAGAACGCTCGCGGTGAGCGCAGGGGCGGTGATGACGGTCGACGGGCGGTTGCCGGGGAAGGTGCGGTGGCTGACCAGGTCATCACCGACACCGTCGGCACGAACTTCGGCGCTGGTCTTGCCGAACGCAAGCGCCTCGGACTGGGCGACCATGTTCGCGAACAACAGCCGGTGGTGAACCGCCCGATCGAGGCCGGGGACGACGGCGGGTTCGGGCTCAAGGAAGCCGATGAAGTCACACGGCACCGGCGTCGTGCCCTGGTGGAGCAGTTGATAGAACGCGTGCTGCCCGTTCGTGCCCGGCTCACCCCAGACCACTGGGCCGGTGTCGTAGCTGACGGGCTCGCCAGAGCGCAGGGTCTGTTTGCCGTTGCTCTCCATGTCGAGCTGTTGCAGGTACGCAGGGAACCGTTCGAGTGCCTGGGTGTAGGGCAGAACGGCATGGGCCTGCCAGCCGAAGAAGTTGCGGTACCAAATGCCGATGAGGCCCGCGAGCACGGGAACGTTCTCCGCAAGCGGCTGGGTGCGGAAGTGCTGGTCGACGGTGCGGAACCCGGCGAGGAACTCGTCGAAGCCGGCAGCGCCGATGCCACACATCACCGAAAACCCGATCGCAGCGTCGACGGAGTAGCGGCCGCCGACCCAGTCCCAGAACTCGAACATGTTGGCGGTGTCGATGCCGAACTCGGCGACGCCCTCGGCATTGGTCGACAAGGCGACGAAGTGACGAGCGATCGCGCCGCCTCCGGTACCTGCGCCCTCGCCGAGGCCAGCGAGGAGCCAAGACCGCGCCGATCGAGCGTTGGTCATCGTCTCGATGGTCGTGAAGGTCTTCGACGCGACGACGAACAGCGTCGTTTCCGGATCTAGACCGGTGAGCGCAGCATCGAGCTGGGCCCCGTCGATGTTTGACACGAACCGGATCTGCAGTTCGACGGGCATCAGGTGACGCAGCGCACGCGTCGCCATCAACGGACCGAGATCGCTGCCGCCAATACCGATGTTGACAACCGCCGTGATCGGCTTGCCCGTCGCGCCCAGCCATTCGCCGGCACGGATGCGGTCGGCGACGACGCCCATGCGATCCAGCACCTGACGGACCTCGGGCACGACGTCATCGCCGTCGACGACGACGGGGTCGGCCGAGCGGAGCGCGGTGTGTAACACCGAGCGGCCCTCGGTCGAATTGATCTCGTCGCCAGCGAACATTGCATCGCGGTGACTCGCAACGCCGGTCTCTTCGGCCAAGGCGATGAGTAGTGCCAGCGTCTCGTCAGTGATGCGATGCTTCGAGAAGTCGACGGTCAGATCGCCAACCTGCAACGTCATTCGATCGGCGCGTGCGGAATCCGCCTCGAACAGCGAACGGAGGCTCGAGTCGCGGAGAGCCGCGTGGTGATCGGTGAGTGCCTGCCAGGCAGCCGTCGTGTCAGCAGGGACCACCGCTATCCGCCGATGGACCGGAGCGCGTCGAGCTCGCTACCGAACTCCTCCATCAACTCGGTCTCGAAGTCGTTGCGCAGTGGTTCGTAGACGTCGCGCACATGGGTGTCGTAGCAATCGAGATCGGCGAGCGCCGTCGACAGCTCTTCGTCTTGCAATGCTCGCAGCGCATCGATGTCGAGGCCCGGCAGCTTGGTCAGATCGATTTCTTCGCCATCGAACAGCGATTGACCTTCGCCTGGTTCGAGCTCGTCGAGCGCGGGACGGATGGGTGCGCTGATTACCGACAAACGATCGCGGAACGAGTCCTCGGGTGCTTCAAGTTCGGAGTAGTCCGGGTGGCCAGCTTCGCTCATGCATCGGGTCCAGTCTCCGACCGCGACGATCATGTCGTTGGTGTCGAAGATGGCCTCTTCGCGTTCTCCGTAGGCCTCGCCGAACGCGTCGAGCCCCTCGATGGGTCCTTGGCCACCGGTCTCGATAATCGAGGATCCGATGCAACCGCGCTCTTCGAGCGGGATCGCGCCGTTGCCCAAGTCGCCGAGGTCATTGCCGACACCGATCAGGGTTTCGGTCCAGGCTTCGCGTTCGGCTGCACCCAGGGCGAAGATGATTTCGGCATTTGGGTTGGTCGCCTGCGACTGCACGACCGAGTCGAACGAGGTTGAGATGCCGTAGCCGTACTCGATGGTCCAGGCTCGTTCGCTGAGTTCGTTCTGCGCTTCTTGCACGGCGTTGCGGCCGGCGTCACCGGACACGGCGAACTCGAAGCCTTGTTCAGCCATGCAGACGAGGATTCCTTCTTCGACTCGAAGCCGGTACTCGTCGAGTGCCGACTGGAAGCCACCGTCTTCAGCGAAGAACGCACCGATGGGCGACGACGCAGCCATCGCAGGCTCGTCGGAATCCTCGGCGGGCGCTGGTTCGTCCTCTTGCTCGTCGGCTGGCTCGTCTGCGGCCGGCGCAGCTGCGCTTTCGGAGCCGGCGTCGTTCTCGGTCTCGCCCGAGACGACGGCCGCAGGTTCGTCGCTGGTGCCGGAGGCGCATCCGGTGGCCACCATCGCTAACAACAACAGGGCACTAATCAAGCGACGCATGGGAGACCTCTTTCCTCAGCTTCAGCGGCCAAGACTTCCATCTTGGCCGCCAAAGCAGGATAGAGCCCCAAACCCCACCGGTCAGCTCCGGCGATATCTCACGGGTGCTGACACCAGCAAAGCGCGTGCCTGCTGGGACCGCCGACGTGCGAGGTTGAACCCAGCGTTTCGAGCGCAGCGAGAAAAGGCGTACTACCCGCCGATATTGGCGAGGGCGTCGAGCTCGGAGCTGTAGGTGTCCATCAGACCGGTTTCGAAGTCGTTGCGGAGCGGTTCGAAGACGTCGCGCACGTGTGCGTCGTAGCAATCGAGATCAGCGAGCGCGGTCTTCTTCTCGGTCGCTTGGAGGGCACGCAATGCGTCGACGTCGAGGCCGGGGAGGCTTTCGAGG
>CALDGN010000448.1 GCA_937942965.1 uncultured Acidimicrobiales bacterium
GCACGCAGTCACGGCTGCGAGCGCAGCACTGGGCCGATCGGCCTACCCGCGTACCGAATTAGGTATGGGTGGAAGTACCCAATCTCAAGCTTGCATCGCTGTTTTGTCTAGGGGAGCCGCCACGCTTGGTCTGTGTCATTGGTCGCGCGCGTTCGTCGCCTCATTCAGGCCCGTCTGCATGGGGCCGAACGCGAGCGTGGAGCCGTCCTGGCTGTCATCGGCATCACATTTGTCCTGATCCTGACGAGTGGTGCGATCGCGGTCGATCTTTCGGCGCTGGAACGCCAAGGGCAGACATTGCAGAACAGCGTCGATGCTGCCGCACTTGCTGGAGCATCGGTCTGGTCCCAGACCCAGGACCCTGCCGCAGCCACCCAAATCGTCGCCGACGTGATCGCCCAGAATGGGATCGCGATCGGTCCAGCGATGCAGCTCGATGTGAGCTTCCCGGCGTACAACGAAGTCAGCGTCGAACTCATCGATAGCGACCCCGAAGTCTTGCTCGCTGGAGCCGTTGGCTTCGGTGACACGATTACGCGAGGAGCGACGGCACGCCATCTCCTCTGCCAAGACGGTTGCTTTCGGTCGCTCGACGTAAGCCCTCCGGTCGGGGCGTTGACCGCAGCGGGCACCGGCGATGGCTTCACGCCTGTGTCGGTCGGCAATAAGATCTACTCCGTCAACCATCACAGCTCGACGATTGAGTGCGTGGACCGGGCGACGCAGGCCAGCTGCTGGCCCACCCAACAGCTCTTCTCGGTGCCGACGACCACGATGAACACCGTGCATTCGGCGCTGATCGGCGACCGCATCTATTACCTCGCGTGGAACGGCAGCTCGACGTCGCTTCCGAGCGGCGACGGCTACTTGCAGGTCGGCTGCTGGAACACGATCTCGGACTCGCGTTGCTCGAACCAGGCCGATCTCTTCAATGTCGGTCATGGCGTTTTGTACGCCACCGATACCGCGTTGTACGTGTTCGCCGCGAACCGCGACGTCTACTGCTTTGAGCCTGTGACGTTCAACGAGTGCACCGACTACTTGGGCGGTCGCAACACCGCGCTCACCTTCGAAAGTGGCTGGGGACTCTGGAACGAGGCGAGCGCCTGGAACAGCGACCGAGTCGCGCACGCCGACAAGGTGTATGTGACCTTGTCGAATCGTGGCGCCGTGTACGTGCACTGCTGGGATCTTGCGGCTGTGTCGCCGTGCACCGGTTTCTCTCCGACGCTGCTGAATGGCACGCGTACGGGAACCAACGACGACGGCGTGAATGGGCGCCTGTTCTTCTATCGAGATAGCAGTGGCACGCCGCAGGCGCTCTGCTCTCAAGGCGTTGCCCCAGTTGTGGACTGCTACGACCTGGATACCGGCGTTGACGATTCGAGTGCCGAGGGTGCGATGACCGCGACGTTGAGTGCGATCTCATATAGCGGCGGAGCGTTCGTCGGGCCTCCGACCTATCACCCTGACAGCAACCGCGAGTTCTTCCTCGGGGCCTACACCCAGTCGACCACGTACTGCCATGACTACGTGACCTCGTCGCCGTGTGGCGACACCTTCAACAACACCGTGTTCGGTCCCGCGCTTACGTACGGCTACGAAGCTCAGGGTGACTGCTTGATCGGTCTTGGTGACGCAGGGATCTACTTCACACTGAAGCCTGACATGTCGGGGCCATGCGATGCAGCAGCGGCAACCATCGACATCGATCCGTGCCAATGCTCGGGTACGAGCGTGTGGCCACCGGTCCAGGTCGGCGATGACGATGGTGTCGCCCTGTTCGAACTGCGTGTTCAGTCCCCGTCGGGGACCGTCGTCCTGCCCGAGACCGGTGAATGGCTCGAGCTCGGCTCCGGTTCGCTCGATCTGAGCAGCATCGACAACTCTCATGCGTACTTGACGCTCGAGGTTCGGGTGACGCCGGGCCTCACACTGGATCCATGGGCCGACGGCATTCCTCCGAGCTTGTTGGTCGGCATGAACAACAGCGACCCTCACCTGGTCGACTGAGAAGCTGTCACCCGCAAGACTGCGGGGATGGAACGACCCGAGCTGGCAGCGACGCTTCGGTACGCGAACGCCGGCGATGCCTCCGGCCTCGCCACGCTGCATTCGGAAACGGTTGCGGTTGCCTACGCGGACATCTTTCCTGCGGAGACACCTGCGCCGACCCCGGCTGACCTTGTGCCCGCGTATCGGCGGCTGCTTGAAGATTGCGACGCGGACGCCTGGGTTGTTGAGCGTGACGGATTGATCGTCGCCTCGATCGTGCTCATCGTCGATGCTTCGGTTCCCGCGCATCGGCGGATCGAGCGCTTCAACGTGCACCCGCAGCACCAATCCCAAGGCCTGGGATCAGCGTTGTACCAGCGCGCCGTCGCCGAGGCGTGCGCCCGAGGCGCGACCCGACTGAATCTGTGGGTGCTCGAAGACAATGTCCGGGCGCGGGCGATCTACGAGACCTGGGGGTGGACCGTCGTGCCCGGATTCGTGTTGGAGAACGAACCGCCTGAGGTCATCGATGTGCTGTACGAGCTTGCGCTCGAACCGCACGCCGCAGCTACATCGTGAAGCGAAGGTTGCGAGCGGCCTTCTCGCCCAGCTCCGCGTCACCGCTCCACGAGATGCGTCCATCATCGATCGCGCCTTGTGGATCGATCCGGCCACACGCCAACAGCGCAAACGCGGTGGAGTTCGCAGTGACGACCACATCGGCTGGTCCGTCGAGTGATTCGACGTTGCCCGCTCGGCCGTCGACCTTGACGTGCATCGAGCGCTCGACCGGGCCCGTCAGTTCGAAGGTGAGGCTCTTGCCGTCGGGCAAGCCGATCTTCTTGCCGACGATGTAGGGCAGCGAGATCTCGATCTCGTTGAGCGCCATCGCGGCCGCGGGGCCCGATTCGTGTCCCGGCATGCCAAGAGGTCCACGAATGTCTTGTTCGTGTACCCAGTAGTCGAAGACACGAATCGCCATGAACCGTCCGTAGCTCTGTGGCCCGACCGGCGTCATCGATGGCAGCTCCATCTGCTCAGCCGTGTAGGTCGCGAGTTCGGTACGTCGATCGGCGATCGTGGTCCGGTAGGCGGCGAGCAGGTCAGCGTTTGAGAGATCGGCGACCGAGCCGACATAGTCGGCGACTTTGTTGAACGGCACTGAATCGGTGAACGACCCAGGTGCTTCTCCGGCGAGCATCGCTTCGACCGCAGCGAGGTGCATAGCGACGCCGCGGACATCCCAGTCTGGGCAGTAGGACTGCACCGCCCATTGGTCGTCGCTGAGCTCGCTGAGCAACGCGTCGACCGAATCGAAGCAGGCATTGAGGTTGTCGATTTCGGCAATGCTCATCAGGTGTCTCCGTTGTCTCGGGTTGCGTGTTCAGCGGCGGGACCTCGGGCTTGGAAGCCGTCTTCGGTGAAGCCGACTTCGACACCGCGGTTGATGCTGATCCAGTCGCGGGCTTCGAGGTACGGCTTAAAGGTCTCCGCGATCTTGCGTTCGTGGGCCTTGGTCTTGGGCTGCTGCAGTTCCCACAGGCTGGGGAACTCGGTCCAGGCTGCAACGGCATCCCAAAGCCGAAGCGCAGCATCGTCCATCGGCGGGTCGACGAGTACCGGTCCGAACAGCGCATGGTCGCCGAAGAAGAGTGTCGGAACGCCGTAGCCGCCAGACGAGATCACCCGGTCATGGTCGGCGCGGATCTCGTCGTGGGTCGTCTCGTCTTCGATCGACTCGTCGACGATCGCCGGGTCAAGATCGAGTTCGCGAAGCAAGTGTCGGGCGACTTCGGGGTCATGAGGCCGATGCCCTTCTTCATGGAGCGCCCGTCCACTGCGCTCGTACCAACGGTCGAGGTCGTCCATCGAGGATCGACGCAGGATGGCCCCGATGCGCATCATCGACCAGCCGTACGACCAGTCGCGTTCCCACGGATGCTTCTTGCCTTCGATCCGGTTCACCTCTTCGAGGCTGAAGAACTTCCAACTGATCTCGAGCCCGTTCTGGCGGCGCACGTCGCGGATCCACTTCGCAGTTTGATACGCGTACGGGCACAGCACATCGAAGTGGAAGTCCACTTTCGAGGTGTCGGGCTGGGTTTCGGGGGCACTGGTGTCAGCCATGGCGAGTCCTTTCACGAACGATCGTGAGCCATCACAAAAGCCTAGAACTGCCAGGCCGCCTGGCGATAAAGCCGGGCCTGTCACAACCGCATAGGGTGGCGACGATGGATGTTGTGTTCACGCCGATTTCCGACCCGCCAGCTGCGTCGGTCGACGACCGTTGGCTTCCCTGTCGGGCGGGTCAAGTGCTGCTGGTCGACGACTTCGCGGAAGGCCCTCGACCGCTGACGAGCGAAGAGGCGAATCAGGTCCGCGACCACATGGCCGAGCCGCTCGTGCTTGGTCAGCTCAGGGGTGAGCAGGGTCACTGGTGGACCGCGTTGATGGCCGACGACTTCGACCCGTTCGATGCGCCGTTCCCGGGTCTCATGTTCAGCGATCTGCGCTCGATGATGGCCAAGCTCGACCCGGTCGTCTGGAACATCGCAGGCCGGGCCACGCAGGTCACCGACTGGTACCGGGACAACCGATACTGCGGCCGCTGCGGGGGGCCGATGGAGATGGCAGGTGGCGACCGGTCGATGAAATGCCCGGTCGACGGCTTTGCGGCGTATCCGCGTCTGTCGCCTGCCGTGATCGTGCTGGTGCTCGACGACGAGGGTCGAGCCTTGCTCGCCCGCAACGTCGCCTGGCCCGTTCCCATGTACTCAACGTTGGCTGGTTTCGTTGAACCGGGCGAGTCGCTCGAAGACTGCATTCATCGAGAGATCGGCGAAGAGGTCGGGATCCAGGTCAAGGACCTGCAGTACTTCGCCAGCCAACCGTGGCCGTTTCCGAACTCGCTCATGCTGGGCTACTTCGCTCACTACGCAGGTGGCGAGTTGACACCAGCGCCCGATGAGATCGCCGACGCACAGTGGTTCTCACGCGACGATCTGCCGCAGATTCCGCCGCGCGGTTCGATCGCCCGGCAGTTGATCGACGAGTGGCTGCGGAGCTAATTCTGCACGGTCCGAGTTCCTCGGCCCATCTGTAACCCTGGCATCACAATCGCGTCTGGGACGTATGGCCGAGATCGTCCTCAATATCGCTTTCGTGTTCTACGTCGGCTCGAGCTGGCTACGCAGCGACCTGTGGCTCCGCGTCGTCCTCATGGCGTCGAGCGCATGTTCAACCGTCGCGGGGCTCTTGATCGGCAGCCCGTCGATGATTGCGTGGAACGGGGCGTTCGTCGTGTTGATGGGCTGGCGGGTTGGGCGGGTCCTGTTGCAGCGTCGCTCCATCGAACTGTCCGGCGAAGAGGCGTGGATTCGATCAGCTGTCTTTCCGGATCTGTCGCCGATCGACTTCGTCCGGTTGTGGGAGATGGGAGACGACCGCGTGTACGAAGACGAACCACTCGTTGTCGAAGGCGAGGCGACTGAAGAACTGATGCTGGTACTGAGTGGTGCGCCGAACGTTCGTCGCAACGGCAGGCCTGTGGCGACGTTGTGGTCGGGCCAGTTCGCTGGGGAGATGGCTTTCGCAACGCTGGCGCCAGCGAACGCGACGGTGGTGCCTGGCGAAAAGCCAGTTCGATGTCGGGTGTGGTCGACGACCCGGCTTCGCGGTCTGGTTCGCACCTCGCCCGAAATTGCCGCCGGTCTTGAACAGGCCATCAGCGTGGACCTCGTCGGCAAGCTCTCAAGCACAGATGCAGCGGCTGAGCGGCGCGTTCCCGTCCGGTTTTGACCTGGGCTGTCCGCTGAGGGTCAGCCGAAGATGAGACGGGCCGCGAGCGCAACGGCCGAGATGACCATCACGACTCGGATCCACTTCTCGCCGCCGCGCACGGCAAATTTGGCGCCGATCCATCCGCCTGCGCTGAGTCCGACTGCGAGCACGATTGCTGGTCCCCAGCGCACGTTGCCCTGCAGGATGAAGATTGTGAGGGCTTCGCAGGTCACGAAGAAGATGAAGATGACCTTGACCATGTTGGCGGTGACAAGGTCGAGCCCTGCTCGGCTGAGTGCGGCGAGCAGGATCAAGCCGACGCCGGCCTGGATTGCGCCGGCGTAGATGCCGATGAAGAAGAAGACGGCGGCGGTGGCGTAGACGGGCCATGGCGCCACGTCGGTCTTCGGCTTGGGGCGGAAGATCGTCAAGATGATGAGCGGGATCATCAGCAGACCGAAGAAGCGTTCGAATGCTTCGTCGGTGAACCGGTCGATGACGAACGCTCCGAGCGGGGCGCCGATCAGGCCGGGCACGATGATGGGGACGAGGTTGCGATCGACTCGCACGCCCTCGTTGCGGAACGAGAGCATCGAGGTGATGTTCGAGGTGAGGATGCCGACGCGGTTTGAGCCGTTGGCCGCGTTGCCTTCGACGCCTGCGAGCACGAGCAGCGGAACCGTGAGCATCGAGCCGCCGCCGGCCATGGCATTGATGGCGCCGGCCAGACCGCCGCCGAGCAGCAGAAGGATCGCCTCGAGGAAACTCACCGGGTGAGTGTAGGCACCGCGTGCCCGACCGACCTGAGCGAATCTGCTGAGTCGCAGCGGGTGGAATAGCGTTGCGAGGACGACGTTGGTGCTGCATGGCGTCATCTCGTCTGGGGTCACGTCGCCGCGCTGGGTTCGCGGCCCCTCACCACTTCAAGGAGTTCCCGCATGGACGACGCACGCACCGCCTGGATCGATGTAGCCACCAAGGTCGAATCGCTTGGCCTCAAGCTCAAGTTGCATCTGGAGCAAGAAGCCGACACCTCGGTCGCCGAGCCGACGCCGGGCACCACCGCAGATGCCTTCGAGGAACTGAGCGGCCGAGTGCGAGACGCGTTCGATGGTTTCGGCAACGCGACCCGTGACGAGGCTGTCCACGCTGACGTCCGTGAAATCGCGGAGTTGATCAAGGCGGCGCTCGTCGAGACATTCGAGGCCGTCGGGGCCGAGGTCAGCCAGATCATCGATCAACTCGATGACTACGCCGAGGATGCAGCCGAGAAGATCGCCGATGCTGTCGGTCTCGACGTGGACCTCGATGACGACGATGATGACGATGACGATGACGACGATGACGACGATGACGACGATGGCGATGACGACGACGACACGGGTGAGGTTCCCGCAGTAGGCGGCGGCGATTCGAGCGACGATCCGATCATCCTCGAATCCGACGAACAAGACGGCGACACCGCGTGAAGCGGTTGCGCAGGGGGAGGGGCGCATGACCAACGGCGCAATCTTGATCATGTCGCTGATCGCCTTTGGTGGCAGCTGGTTCGTGAAGCGCTGGCTCGCGAGCACCTACAAGACGTGGAGCCAAGTCCCGAACACCTATGGCGTGACCGGGGCCCAAACTGCCGCCGCGATTCTGCGTAAGAAAGGCGTCAGCAACGTCAAGATCGAGCGGGTGCGCGGCAAGCTCACCGATCACTTCGATCCGGCGCGCGACATCCTCCGCCTGTCGCAGTCGAACTACGACAGCACCTCGGTGGCTGCCATGGCGGTGTCGGCCCACGAGGCCGGCCATGCGATCCAGGATCACCGTGATGACATCCGGCTACGGCTGCGAAAGTACTTCGTGCCGGTCGCCGCGTTTGGCGGCCGCTTCTCACCGTGGCTCGTCGGCGGCGGGTTTATCTTCGGCAGCGACCTGCTACTTCGGCTTGGCGCATGGCTGCTGGTCGGAACGCTTGTCTTTCAGCTGTTGACGTTGCCGGTCGAGTTCAACGCGAGCAAGCGAGCGCT
Organism: uncultured Acidimicrobiales bacterium; assembly: GCA_937942965.1. Classification (GTDB taxonomy): domain Bacteria; phylum Actinomycetota; class Acidimicrobiia; order Acidimicrobiales; family UBA10347; genus UBA10347. Next base: position 7,794 of record CALDGN010000448.1, read on the forward strand.
CTCGAACCTGCAAGAGCTCGGTCTGACCGACCCCGAACAGGTCAAAGGCACTCGTCGAGTTCTGACGGCTGCAGCGCTCACCTATGTTGCTGCGGCCGCGACGTCGGTTGCCTATATCGCCACACTCTGGATGATGACGCAAGGTCGCCGCGGTCTCGGTTAGTGCCTTCGACCGCGTGGCCGAACGGTGCCTGACACCCGTTCGTCAGTGGGTGGCTTGGCCGCGGTTGGCGGGCAGACGCAGGTACGGCCACGGGTTGGGCATCGCGTCGACGCTGACTTCGACCAGGCACGGTCCATCGTGTTCGATCGATTCGCCGAGTGCGGGACGGAACGTCTCCGGCGAGTCGGCGTGCCAGTACTTGACTCCGAAGGCGTCGGCCAGCTTCGAGAAGTCGGGATTGTCGAGCTTCGAAGCGATCGTGCGGTCTTCGCCGAAACGCTCCCGCTGAATGCGTCGCACGTTGCCATACGCGTTGTTGTTGAACAGCACGATGTTGCACGGGATGTTGTGCTGCACCGCGGTCGCCAGTTCGGTGGCCGTGAACAGGAAGCCGCCGTCGCCGGTCACACCAATGACGGGCCGGTCGGTCGCTGCCGAGGCACCAATGGCCACTGCGGTCCCGGCTCCGAGCGTGCCGGCTGCGCCCGAAGACAAGAAGGTACGCGGCTGCTGGTGGTCGTACCAGAGGTGGGCGGCGAAGCCGATCTGGGTGACGTCCTCGACGAACGCGCCGTCGGCCGGCATGACGTCGCGGATGGCGGCGGTGTATGAGCGCTGCGGTTCGATGTGCGCGGTGCGGTCCCAGAACGACGCTCGCACGGCTGCGATCTCGTCGGCTCGCGAGGGCTTCTCGAGCGGGCCAATTGCGGCGATGAGCGCACGGCAAGCAGCATCGGCGTCGGCATGGATACCCACCTCGGTGATGCCGTGGCGGTCGAGTTCGTCCTCGTCGACGTTGATCTGAATGAGCGTGAGGTCGTCGTCGTAGCCCCAGGTGCCGAGTGGCCATTCGATGCGGCTGCCGATGCCGACGACAACGTCGACGTCGGGCCACATGTCGTAGGCCCCCGTCAGCGGCACGAACAGTTCATGCGAGGTGGGAACCACGCCATGGCCCATGCGACGACTCGTCACGACGGCTTGCACGAGCTCCGCGAGTTCGGTGACCGATTCGCTCGCCCCATAGGCGCCGGATCCGAGCACGAACATGGGTCGCTTGGCCGAGGCGATGATGGCGGCTGCTCGCTCGATCGATGAGCCGTCGGCCTCGGGCATCGTGATGACAGGTGTAGCGATCGCGCCCTCGGCCGGCTTGCCCCACACGTCGACGGGCACTTCGATGCTTACCGGTCGGGGGAGTCCTGAGTGCACAGCATCGATCGCTGCTTGTACCTGAGCCTCGGCAGTGGCCGGGTCGTGGATGACCGCAGTGTGCTTCGTGAGCTGCTCGAGGATTGCGGTCTGGTCGGGGAGATCGTGGAGCGCGCCGAAGTGGCGCCCTTGTTGGAAGGTCGCGATCTGTCCGATGACGGCGAGCACTCGCGCATAGCCCCAGTACGCGCTGGTGAGTGCGCCGGACGCGTTGAGCATGCCAGGTCCCGGAACCACGCAGCAGGCGGCGGGTTCACCGGTGACTTGGGCCGCACCCATCGCCATGTAGGCGGCGCCTTGTTCGTGGCGGGTAACGATGGGGCGGATGTCCGGCGCATCGACGAGCACATTGAAGAAATCATCGTTCTGCACGCCAGGGATGCAGAACAGCTGGTCAATATTCGAACGACGCAATCCCTCGACGACGAGGTGCGCAACGCTCTGCGGGCCAGGGAGTGTCGGGCGGCCGGAATCAGTCATAGGGCGACGCTACTCGCAGCGGATTGGGTGGGCAGTGAAGCGGCGGGAAGAATGGCGCCATGGCTTCGAGCGACACCCGTGACCCGATCCGCATTGCGAACTGTTCCGGCTTCTTTGGCGATCGACCGTCGGGGGCTCGTGAACAGGTTGAGGGAGGAGAGATCGATGTTCTCACCGGCGACTGGCTCGCGGAACTCACGATGCTCATCCTCAGCCGCATTCAGGCGAAGAACCCAGGCCGTGGGTATGCCCGCACGTTCGTGACCCAGATGGAAGAAGTCATGGGGTCCTGTCTGGACAAGGGCATCAAGGTGGTCTCGAACGCCGGCGGCCTCGATCCTGATGGTTGCGCCGATGCCGTCCACGAGGTCGCACAGAAGCTCGGCCTCAACCCGACGATCGCGTACGTCAACGGCGACAACCTGTTGCCCCGAGTCGAGGAACTCGCCGCAGCGGGCGCGCTGAACCCATTCGTCGAAGGCGGTGACCTCGGGGACCTCTCGAAGTACGTGAGCGCCAACGCCTACCTCGGGGCGTTCGGGATCGTCGAAGCGCTCAACCAAGGTGCCGACATCGTGATCACGGGTCGCGTCACCGACGCAGCTGTCGTGTGTGGTCCCGCTGCGTGGCATCACGGGTGGGAGCGCACCGACTTCGATCAGCTTGCGGGCGCCGTGGTCGCTGGCCACGTGATCGAGTGCAGCGGCCAGGCGACCGGTGGTAACTACTCGTTCTTCCACGAGATCGAAGGCCGCACCGACGCCCCGGGCGGCCGTGCCCGGTTCGGATTCCCGTGGGCTGATGTCGCCGCCGATGGCAGCTGCGTGATCGGCAAGCACGATGGCACCGGCGGTGTCGTGAATGTCGAGACCGTGACCAGCCAGCTGCTGTATGAGATTGGCTCGCCGAGCTATTTGGGCCCCGACGTCACGAGCCGCTTCGAGACGATCGAGCTCGAACAGGTCGAGCGAGATCGAGTGCGTATCTCCGGCGCAAAGGGCGAGGCGCCTCCCGCGACGCTCAAGGTCGCCATGAACGAGATGGGCGGTTATCGCAACTCATTCACGGTTGCGCTGACCGGCCTCGACGTCGATGCCAAAGCCGCCTTTGCGCAGGCCGCGTTCTGGGACGCATGCCCGTACACCGCTGACGATTTCGCGTCGTGCACGAGCCGGGTCATCCATACGAACAAGCCTGACCCGGCGACGCAAGAAGAGGCGACGGCGATCTGGCGACTGACGGTCAAGGACCCCGACGAGCGCAAGGTCGGTCGAGCGTTCAGCAACGCAAATGTCCACGCAGCGCTGTCTTCGATCCCGGGTATGTACGGCCTGGGTGGCGGCCCGGGAGCGGGCAGCCCGTACGGCGTCTACCGACCGGCGACGGTCCCGAACGATCTGGTGCCGAACTATGTGCACGTGCTCGGGAGCGAGACGGTGATGATCGAGTCGGTTGCCCCAGCGGGCGATCCGCTCGTGATCGAGGTCGCTGCGCCCGCAACCGCACCGGACGGCCCGACGACTGACCTGCCGCTTGGGACGGTGGTCGGAACCCGTTCCGGTGACAAGGGTGGCGATGCCAACATCGGCGTCTACGCCCGCAACGACGAGACCTATGCATGGCTCGACTCGTTCCTCACCGCCGACAAGCTCCAAGAGCTCCTGCCCGAAGCGGCTGCGCTGACTGTCGACCGTTATCGGCTTCCCAACATCCGTTCACTGAACTTCTTGGTACGCGGCATGTTGCAAGAAGGCGTCGCTGCGTCGACCCGTCAAGACGGCCAGGCCAAGGCCGTCGGCGAGTGGTTACGAGCACGAGTCGTGCCGATTCCGGACAGCCTGCTCAGCTAGGCCGCCGCCGGGATCACTCCGCTGGTTCGTGGCGGAACGAGTTCCAGACCATGAACGCTCCGAT
>CALDGN010000449.1 GCA_937942965.1 uncultured Acidimicrobiales bacterium
CCTGAGCGTGCCCTACATCCCGACCGGTCCTGACAATTCACTCGACCTCTGGCGCGAGCGCTACACGGCCAACGACAAGTTCTTCTATCAGGTGTACTTCGACGACAACCGAGGCAGCGCTGAGGCCGAACTCGGCGCCGATCACAAGCGCAGTTTGCGCATGATCTACTTCGGCGCATCGGGCGACGGCAACGCTGAACGCGGCTTGCTCGCCGACAAGCCCGCTTCGGCGAAGATGCTCGACGGCATGGTCGACCCCGACCCCTTCCCGAGTTGGTGCACACCCGAAGACTTCGATGTCTATGCCGCCGGATTCGAGGCCAGTGGCTGGCATGGCCCGCTCAACCGGTACCGCGCGCAGCCGCTTGATGCCGCCGACATCGGCCAGCTCGCCGATCCGCACCTCACGCAGCCTGCGGCGTTCATTGGCGGCGAGCTCGACCCCGTCCGCAACTTCGCTCCGGGTATCGACATGTACGACTTCGCCGCAATGGCTTGTGATGACTATCGAGGTACGACGATCATCGACGGTGCTGGTCATTGGGTGCAGCAAGAAGCACCCGAAGCGACCAACGCCGCGCTCGACGCGTTCGTGGGCGACTTGTAGACAAGATAGATGGCGCCAAAATTGGCGCACTTCAGCGGTTTCTGACGCATTCTCAGACAACCCACAGGTCTGTCACAGGCGGCACACAGCCAGCCTTGTCAGAACTCTTGCATGGTTCAGCGAATCCTCTGCAGAAGCGTCGCTTGGCTGGTCAGTATGTTCAGCCGCCGCTCCCCCCTCGCGCCACTTGTGCTGGCCGTGCTGGCCGTCACCCTCCTCGGCGCAGCCGCCCGCGCCGAAACAGCACCGACAACGGCCGCGTCCGATGATCTGCCTGAAGCACTTGCACCGCTACCGGGCGAAGCAGCTCCAACGCTCGGAGCCGCCACGGCAATCCCGTCCGTCGATGTCGACGGGACTACCCCGCAGATCGCGCTCGAACTCGTCGGCGACTTCACCGTGCCGGTCGAAGTCACGCCCTGGGCTGACGCCGGTGTCTCGCTTGTCGTCGAACAGGTCGGCGTGATCCGGACCCTCGACGCCGATGGTGCCGTCGTGATCGACCTCGCCGATCGGATTCTCTTCGACGGCGAACAGGGTCTGCTCGGCGCTGCGGTGCATCCCGACGAGCCACTGCTCTACGTGCACTACATCGACCTCGATGGAGCGACAGTCCTGGCCGAGTTCGAACTCGATCCAGTGACGGCGACCGCCGACCCCGCTTCGTTCCGACAGGTACTGACGGTCGAGCAGCCGTTCGACAATCACAACGGCGGCGAGATTGACTTCGGTCCCGACGGCTACCTCTACCTCGGGTTGGGCGACGGCGGCCTCGCCGACGATCCACGTCGCCTGGCCCTCGACCTAACGAGCCCGCTCGGCAAGATCCTGCGCATCGATCCCCGAGCCACCGACGACGCGCCGTACACGATCCCTGGCGACAACCCATTCGTCGACCAGACCGGCGACGCCGCCATCGCCAACGCTGACGAGCGCATCTGGTCCTACGGCCTCCGCAACCCTTGGAAGTTCTCGTTCGATCCGTCAACGGGTGATCTGTGGATCGCCGATGTGGGCCAAAACGAGTACGAGGAGGTCAACGTGGCCACGGCCGACGGCGCGCACACCGCCGGCCGTGGCGTCTCGTTCGGCTGGAGCGCGTTCGAAGGCACCGAGCGCTTCAACGACGACCAGGCCATGTTCGGCCACGACGGCGAAGCACACGTCGATCCGTACTTCACGACGTCACACGCCGACGGCAACTGCTCGATCAGCGGTGGAGCGGTCTACCGCGGCGATGCGCTGCCCGAGCTGGCGGGTTGGTACGTCTACGGCGACTACTGCACCGGCGTGATCTCTGCGATCCCGGCCGACCCTGACAGCGCCGCAGCTGTCGTCGCCGTGGACCTCGCACGCGTCGAAGCCCTCGTCGCCATTGCCGCCGGCCTCGACGGTGAGCTGTACGCCGCATCAGCCACCGGCGCGGTCCACCGCCTCTCCCCACCCTCCTAACCGAAATTGATGTGGTTTAGGGGTGGCGAGGACCCCGAATTGCCATCAAGAACGGAGCGGATCTGAGCAACCAGCTCATGCGGACGCTGCTTGTAGTCGTCCCATGAGAACGGAAGTACCTGCCACCCAGCAAGGGCAAGGGCCCGGAAGCGACGACGATCACGAACAAAGGACTCGGCATTCAGGTGAAAGCTCAGGCTGTCCAACTCAATGGCCAGTCGGGCTGCCGGATAGGCCAAGTCGACCTGGGCAACGAAGCGTCCCGCCGGATCATGGACACGGAACTCAAGCCGAGGTTCGGCGAGCGCCGCCCCTGTCAACAGGCGTGCGACCATCCGGCTCCACTCACTGAGCGGAATGGTGTGGTCAACGGACCGGGCTTCGAGCGCTTCGCGGAGCACCCCGCACCCGTTGCGACCCCGCCGAGCATGACGGACCCAGACGTCCCACAGGAGCGCGAGCGTGGTCTGTTTCTGACGGACCGCAGCGTCGACCACTGCACCCAGGCGATCGACGCCCATGATCGCGCCGATGTCGAGGATCGTCCGCTCGAGACCGGTGACGGGAATTGCCCCATGTTGAGCGAGGTCGAGCCGAGCGTCGACCTGGGTCGATTGATGGATGACGACACCTTCAAGCTCACGCCATCGACCATGCGACACGGTCACATCGACGCCTGACGATCGCCACGCTTCATCGAGGCCATGCAGCCGGGCCGCGGTGAGGTGTGACGCCGCCCCTTTGGTGCTCAAGGTCGCCGCTACGACTCGCCCGGACCACGATTCCGCGGCGGTGCTGACCCGGTAGATTCCGGAGTGCATTCGGACGAGCTCGCCGTTCCGCACTCGATAGCGGACCTGCGTCTCGCTCCAACCAGCCTCAAGTAACTGGCCGCGTGACGCGACCCCGTGTTGACGGCGAAAGATCGCCGCGATGGTGGGTTCCATTGCTTCCCCATTGAGATGACGGTGAGGGGGAAGCTCGGTTTCTTGATGCCGTTTCGGGGTGCGCTACACCCCTAAACAGCATCAATTTCGGGAAGGGTTAGGCGGACTCGCGGAGTTCTCGCTTGAGGTCCTTGATCTCGTCGCGCAGCCGGGCTGCGTACTCGAAGCGAAGCTCACCCGCGGCCTCGTTCATCTCTTCTTCGAGGGTGCGGATGAGGCGCTCGAGGTCGTCGCCGTGCATCGCCGACGTGTCGATTGCCTTGTCACGCTTGCGAGACCGCGTCGGACCACCAGGCTTAACGCTGTCCGGCGTGGGGGCCTTCTGCTCGTTCGGACGCAGGAACGCCAAGATGTCGGTGACGGCCTTGTTCACCGTCTGCGGGTTGATGCCATGCTCAGCGTTGTACGCGATCTGGACCTCGCGGCGCCGCTGCGTTTCGCCGATCGCCGCGGTCATCGACCGGGTCATCTGATCGGCGTACATAATCACGTGGCCGTCGGCGTTACGAGCAGCACGACCCATCGTCTGGATCAACGAGGTTTCCGAGCGCAAGAAGCCCTCTTTGTCGGCGTCGAGAATCGCCACGAGCGACACCTCGGGAAGGTCCAGGCCCTCTCGCAGCAGGTTGATGCCAACCAGCACGTCGAACTCGCCGAGGCGCAGATCGCGCAGGATCTCGATCCGCTCGATCGTGTCGACCTCGCTATGGAGGTACCGCACGCGAATACCCAGCTCGAGCAGGTAGTCGGTGAGATCCTCGCTCATCTTCTTGGTGAGGGTCGTCACCAGTACCCGCTCATCGCGGTCGGTGCGCTTGTTGATCTCTTCGATGAGATCGTCGATCTGACCCTTGGTCGGGCGAACCTCGACCAGCGGATCGACCAGGCCGGTCGGTCGCACGATTTGCTCGACGACTCTGCCGCTCACATCGAGCTCGTAATTGCCCGGTGTCGCCGACAAGAAGACAACCTGACCAAGCCGACCCATGACTTCGTCGAAGGTCAGTGGCCGATTGTCCGCAGCTGATGGCAGACGGAAGCCATGCTCGACCAGCGTCGCTTTGCGGCTGCGGTCGCCTTCGTATTGGCCATGCAGCTGGGGCACGGCGACGTGGCTCTCATCGAGCACGGTTACGAAGTCCTTCGGGAAGTAGTCGAGCAGCGTGAACGGAGCCTCGCCCGCTTCACGGCCGTCGATATGGCGCGAATAGTTCTCGATGCCGTTGCAGAAGCCGATCTCTTCCATCATCTCGAGGTCGTACTCGGTGCGCATGCGCAGTCGTTGCGCCTCGAGGAGCTTGCCCTCGGCCTCGAACTGCGCGAGCCGCTGCTGCAGCTCGGTCTGGATTCCGTCGATGGCTCGCGTCATCCGTTCATTGCCGGTCACGTAGTGCGTGGCGGCGAAGACGCACAGCTCGCTCAACGTGCCGAGACGCTCGCCGGTCAACACGTCGACCCGGTGAATCGCCTCGATTTCGTCGCCGAACATCTCGATCCGAATGGCGTTCTCTTCGTAGGCAGGATGCAGCTCGATGACATCGCCCTTGACGCGAAAGTTGCCGCGCACCAGGTTCATGTCGTTGCGCTCGTACTGCATGTCGATCAGCGTGCGCAGAATGTCTCGCTGGTCGATCTCTTGGCCCGGCCGCAGCACCAACAGGTTGTTCTCGTACTCCTCGGGCGCGCCCAAGCCGTAGATGCAGCTGACCGACGCAACAATGATGACGTCTCGCCGGGTCAACAGCGCCGACGTGCTTGCGTGGCGCAGCCGATCGATCTCGTCGTTGACCGAGCTGTCCTTTTCGATGTACGTATCGCTCGACGGCATGTACGCCTCGGGCTGGTAGTAGTCGTAGTAGCTGACGAAGTACTCGACCCGATTGTTGGGGAAGAACTCGCGCAGCTCGTTGGCCAACTGGGCGGCCAGCGACTTGTTGGGTGCGATCACCAGCGTCGGGCGCTGCACCTGTTCGATCGTCCACGCGATCGTCGCCGACTTACCCGAACCGGTGATGCCGAGCAGGGTCTGGAAACGGTCGCCGACGTTGAGGCCCTCGGTGAGTTCTTCGATCGCCTTGGGCTGGTCACCCGCCGGCTCGAAGTCGGTGATCATCTCGAAGGGAACAGCGGTCCGCTCAGCCATCCCCCGAGCCTACGCCAGCCCTGTGACATCGGCAGGTGGCCGATCGCACACGGTGACCGCCGTCTCAGTCCAGATCGTCGAAGGGACTGGCGTACACGAAACGCCCCCTGGTCGACGGCTGCCACGACGACAGCGTCAGCACCTGAAAGAACTGCGCCCACGATGCGTCAGGCGGCTCGATCCCTACCTCGGACGAAGCGACAAACCCGAACCGGCTGTAGTAATCCGGCGACCCAAGCAGCGCAATCAGCGGCGCATCGGTTGCGTCGGCGGCGCCGATCATCGCCCACATCAGCGCGGAGCCGATACCGGTCCCCTGTCGCCCGGGCATCACGCCGATCGGGCCGAGGCCAAGGCACGCCATCGGCGGTCCATCGTCGACGTCAAGGCGACCCTGCGAGCAGATGCTGTGCGCCACCACCGCGCCTGCGTCTTCGGCGACGAGCGAGAGCCGCGGCAGCCACCCATCGCTGCGCCGCAGTGCCTCGACCAAGCGCACCTCGGCCGGTTCGCCCGACCCCTCTGCGCCAAAGGCGGCCGCCTGAACTGCGCTGATCGCCGCAGCATCCTCGGGACGCTCACGGCGAATCACGAATGACGACATGGACTGACCCTAGGGCACGCCATTTCCGTCGCACCACGAGAATCCGCCACGATGAGCACATGCGCTTCGGGATTCGGTATTGCAACAGTGGCCCCTACATCGACGGGCCGACCGGTGCCGAGCTGGTCCAGGCGGCCGAGGCTGCTGGCTTCGACTCGGCCTGGACGGTCGAACACACGGTGGTGCCCGCCAACTACAAGTCGACGTATCCGTATCACGAGAGCGGACGCATGGCTGGCGGCATCGACGATGCCGCCTGGCCCGACCCGCTGATGTGGATGTCGTACATGGCCGGCGTGACGACAACGCTGCAGTTCGCGACCGGGATCTTCATCGTGCCCCAGCACAACCCGGTCGTGGCCGCGAAACAGATCGCAACCCTCGACGCGATGTCACGGGGCCGCGTGATGCTCGGGGTTGGTGTCGGCTGGCTCCGAGAGGAGTTCGATGCCATCGGCGTACCGTTCGAGCGTCGAGGCAAACGCACCGACGAGTACATCGCCGCCATGCGGGCGCTCTGGACCGAGGATTGTGCGAGCTTCCACGGCGAATTCGTCAACTTCGACGACATCTACTGCCGGCCCCAACCAGCCCAAGCGAACATCCCGATCATCGTCGGCGGCGACACCGAGCCTGCGGCCCGCCGAGCGGGCCGCCTCGGCGATGGCTACTTCCCCGCCCGCAACGCCCCCGCAGAACTGATCACGCTCGCCCGGCGCACCGCTGAAGAACACGGCCGGGATCCGGACGCGCTTGAGATCACGACGAGCATGCCGAGCGATCCAGCCGAGCTTCCCGCGCTCGCAGCACGCGGCGTCGACCGTGTGCTCGTGCCTGTCAGTGCGATTGCGGGTCAGGCGACGATGATTGCGTCACCTGACGACTGTGACCGGTGGCGGTCGATGATCGAGGACAACCAAGGCCTCTGACCCGAGAGGGCGAGCGGCCGAGAGGGCGAGCGGCGGGAGCGAATAGGTCAGTTCGCGGCGAGCGTGACCACCGGCCGTTGACGATGACCTCGAGCCAATGCGGCCCGCAAGGGCTGTGGGCGATGCCGCAGGTAACCCTGGACTTCGTCGACTCCGAGGCCCTGCAGCACCTCGACAACGGCTTCGGACTCAACGCACTCGGCGATCGTCGTGATGCCCAGGTGACGACACACGCCCTGCACCGCAGCAACCATGTGGCGACTCACCGGGTCGCTCGCAAGATCAGTGACGAACAGGCCGTCGATCTTGACCAGGTCAATCGGCAGGCGCTTGAGGTGCTCGAACGAGGCAAAGCCACGGCCGAAGTCATCCAGCGCGAACTTGCAACCTCGATGGCGGAGCACGTTCATGAACTCGCGGGCGGCCCCGAGATCGGCAATCGCCGCAGTCTCGGTGATCTCGAAACAGAGTTTGTCCGCTGGCACCTTCGATTCGTCGACCATCGCCGCCAGCATCATGGCCATCGTCGGATCGCCCAGCGTCTTGGCCGACAGGTTCAGGTGGAAACGCTCGTAGGTCTCGAACAGTTCACGCGAGCCATCCAGGACCTCGAGCGCCTTAGCCAGCACCCATCGGTCGACCTGTGAGGCCAGCACAAAGCGTTCGACCGAGGGGATAAACGCGGAGGGCAGCACCAGCTCGCCGTTGCGCTGCATCCGAACCAGCACTTCGAGGCTTGGTCGTCCGCCGGCGAGTGATGTGATCTGTTGGCCAAACAGCGTGAAGTCGTCGTCCCGGAGCGCCTGTTCGACAGTGTTCATCCAGCCGGCGCTCTCGGACCACGTTTCGTCTTCGCTCAGCGGGTCGAACAAACGAACCCGGTCGCGCCCAGCGTTCTTGGCGGCGTAGCAACCGCTGTCCGAGCGGCGGAGTACTTCGGCGACGCTCAGTCCTGGTTCGTCCACCACCGTGAGGCCGATGCTGGCCGACACGTTTGCACGAGCGTCGTGGTAGCGACTGCGAAAGACTGCGAGATCAGAGAGGACATCGGTCGCAAACGTGATCGCGCCACTCGGCGTTGTGTCATTGAGCAGGATTGCAAACTCGTCACCACCAAACCGGGCGAGCATGCCGCTCTCGCCAACGTGTTTCTGCAACAGGACGGCGATGTCGCGAAGCAGTGCATCGCCAATCGGGTGTCCAAGCGAGTCATTGACCTGCTTGAAGTGGTCGAGGTCGACGAACAAGACCGCTGGTGAGCCGCTCCGAGCTCCGCTGCGCTCCGAAGATGAGCGAGGCATCACGGTGGTGAGTCGCTCGGCCAGGCGGCCCTCGAACGCGAGCCGGTTGTAGCTATCCGTGAGCGGATCCCGACGAGCTTGCGCCTCGAGCTGGCGGTGACGGCCGACGTCACGGAACACGACGACCGCGCCCCGCGAAGCACCTGAGTCACTGGTCACGCTGGTGACCGAGTACTCGATCTCAGACACAGATCCCTGGCGATTCACCACAACGCCTTCGCTACGGATGAAACCGCCCGAGTCCAAGCATTCTCGAACGGGATGGTCCAATGCGGCTGGTCCGATGAGGCCGAGCACCGACTCGATGGGTCGTGCGAGTACCGATGTTGCCGACATGCCCAGGATGTCCAGTGCAGCCGGGTTGGCGTAGTTCACGACACCAAACGGGTTCACCGACAGAACCGCATCGACGACAGTCTCCAACGTGCGAGCAAACCACGCCTCTTGTTGCATGTTCTTCTGGGAGCACTCGAGGATCTGCACGCACGCCTCTGCGAGCTTCGCCAGCACCATGCGTTGCCGCTCGGTGAGCTGACGCGGCGTCTGGTCGAGTACGCACACGGTGCCGATCCGGTGCCCCGACGAGGTCGTCATGGGCGCGCCCGCATAGAAGCGGATCTGGTCTTCGCCAGTCACCAGCGGGTTGTCGGCAAAGAGTTCGTCAACCTCGGCGTCGGGAACCTCGTAGATCCCCGGGCCCTCGATTGCATGGGTGCAGAACGAAATCTCCCTTGGTGTTCCCGCGCGGTCAAGGCCCATTTGGGCCTTGAAGAATTGTTCGTGCTCCTCCACCAACGTGACAAGTGCGATGGGCACGTCACAGACCGCCGCCGCGGTCTCGACAATGGCGTCGAGTACCGGGAAGGGCACGGTGTGGGGCAATTGATTGAGCGATCGGAGCGCTTCCAGCCTTAGCGATTCCGACGCACTCATGGGTTGCACATCAGAAATCATCCCCACCGACCGTAGCGATTCATGCACTTTATGCGTTTGCCCGCGGATGATTCTTTCGAAATGGACCAGACGACCCACTTGGGTGCGGTGTGGCTCGCGTTACGGAACCTCAGCGCCCGGCGGAGTGTCCTGGCTGAAGACGTTTCGCCACACGCCATCGCGACGTGACCACAGCGACGACACGTACATACGCTCGTCGGCGCCACCAGGACGCCGATAGCCCGCGTCGTACGCAAGCAGCACGTCGTCGGCAGTGATCACCTTGAGCACCGGCGTGTCGATGCTGAACCACTCGATCGTTGGCCCGGCCTCGAGCTGACCGCTGTGCTCCTGTTTGCCAGCGAAGCCCGTCGGATAAACACCGAGGAAGTCATCAGCAAGCAGTCGCTCGTCTGCGGTCGAGTCGCCGTCGCGCAGCGCGGCCCATACTTCGGTCTCGAGGCGCAGGATCTCAGCAAGCGTCGGGGCCACAGTGTCGGGCACGGATCAGAACCAGCCAGCGACGGTGTCCTGGCCGCCAAAGAGGTAGTACCAAACCGATGCGGCGATCGCCACTGTGGTGATCACACCCATGATGATCCAGGTGCGGCGCGGGATTTGGCCGTCTTCAGGCACCCCTGGGATCCGACGGCGGATGAACAAGATCACCCGCGCGGCCCACGCGAAGTCCTTGGCCAAGATCGACAAACCAGCGATCACGATCAGCCAACCAGGCCCGGGCAAGGGAATCGCCAAGATGCCCAAAAAGGTCACCAAGAAGCCAAGAATCATGCGCCCAAGCCGAATGATCACACTCGACTTGGCTTCGTCGACCGTCTCTTCTCGAACGCCCGTCTCGAACTCGGCCTCGACCGCTGCATCAACGATGCGATCGGTCAGACGCTCATGCGGTTCTAGCGACTCAGTCCCCGACTCCACCGGATGCAATCTAGCCACTCAGGGCCGGGAGCAGCCGGGATGAGCGCTGGGACTCAGTAGGGAACGACGGTGAACGGGTTCAGCTGGAACTCAGCCAGCGTGTAGTCGCATCCGTCGCCGGTGGCGACGTAGACCCGAGGAGCAGCATCGATCACGACCGAATAGTCGTGCGTGAAGGTGATCGACTCGTTGACACCGGCCTCCGACGGGGCTGCCTCACGCTCGCATGGAGCGGTGCACGAAGCATCCCCGCCGGGGTCGGTCAACCCGGTAACTGAGCCATCGCCCCAGTCGACCCGGGTGTTGCACCAGTCGATGACTGAGCTGTCATCGTCAACAACCAACACCGTGACCGAGACGTGTGCGCGATGCACGAGAACCGACTGCGAGACGATGGTGGCAACCGCGCTCGACGGCTGCGCCTCTGGGTCGGCCTGATCTAGCTGAGGCATGGAGGGGTTTGCCTCAGACGAATCCCCGGTGTCCGCAGGTCCAGCCACGCTCTCGGAAGAATCCCCGAGGGTTGTGGCTGCACCATCACCGGTCGGCTCCGACGTCGACCCGGCCTCGGAAGGCTGCGACTCGTCGGTGACGTCCTCATCGGTGGTTTCCGCCGATGAGCTGGTTGGTGGGTTGTCGGCTTCGGCCGGAACCGAAGCTGCTGGTAACGCTGTGTCCGTTGTGGTGTCTACTGCTGTCTCTGCTGCGGGCGCTGGGTCCGGTTCGGGAACCGGATCAACGCGGACTTCGACTCGGAAGTTCGACCAGTCGATGTCGTCGCCGGATTGTCCCAACGTCGGCGTCGGAGGGGAGGACGCCGACGTTGGGAGCGAATTGTCCGAAAGATCACCTTCGCCAGGAAGGGCTTCGGGCGGCTCGTCAGGAGAGACGAGCACGAAGTCAGGGCTGGCCGGTTCCGACGGGAACTCGACCATCCAGGGCGGACCAGGAACGGAGGGCTGCGGATCGCCGATTGGCTCGGCCAGTCGCCATACGCCGTTAGCGCCAAAGACTCTTGGCAGCAGTGCTTCGTCGCTGGCGTCGGCCTCGGGGACCAGTGTGATGCCACCGTGCTGTGGCGGGGCGGCAACAAACGCAGTGAGGACTGCCGCAGCGAGCACCAGCGGCGCAACCATGGCGATGCGCCGGTCACGGGCACTTTGTTTGATCTCGGACAGCGCCAGAGCGATGCGTTCGTCGCTCAGGTGGTGTTCTGGCGGCTCGTTGGACCCGAAGAGCATCATTGCCGAACACCCGCCGTTGGCCGAACACCCGTCATTGCCCGAACACCCGTCATTGCAGGGTGCTCCGGAGCGAGGAAAGGCCTCGGGAGGCATGGGTCTTGACGGTGCCGACCGAACAATCGAGGATCTCGGCGACGTCAGCCTCTGGGTAGCCGGCCAAATAGCGCAACACGACGACTTCGCGCTGGCGCCGCGACAGGCGAGACAGTGCGTCGACCAGCGCCAGGCGCTCAAGGATCGGTTCGCCGTCGTGAGCCCGAACCAGGTCTTCGCCGGTCAGGTCCTGACGCTTGCGCTTGCGCCACACATCGATCGCGTTGTTGGCGCTCACTCGACTGACCCAGCGGGCCGCATCGGGGCGAATGCGCCACCAGCGGCTATAGGCCTTGGTCATCGTCTCTTGGGCGACATCTTCAGCTTCGGCGGTCGAACCAAGGATGCGATACGCGACGCGGAACGAGATGCGGTACAAACCGTCGAAGTTCTCGTCGTAGGTGGTGGTCATCGCTGCATCGACCGGATCTGGGAGCTCCCGAATTGCTCTCAGACCTGGCTTCGTCCCCTCTGTTCGTGCACATACAACGGCTCAGCACGCCGATTCGTTGACATCGATCTCAATCTTTTTCAGATTCTTTTTCGACAGCGTCGCGTGCCTGGTCGCCAGAGGCCTCGGCCAGGCAACCTTGGATCCACTCCCAACACTGCGTGACCTGGGCATCGAGTGCGTCGAGGTCGCCGCTGTTGTCGACCACGAAATCGGCCAGCTTCGTCCGTTCCTCGCGGCTCACCTGGCTCGAAATCCGGGCCCGGGCGTCAGCCTCGTCGAAGCCTCGGAAGTCGATGAGCCGTTGGACCGCGGTCTCGATAGGTACATCGACCACGATCACCCCAGCCAAATCGGCGTAGGCCGACGAGCCTTCGACCAAGAGCGGTATGTCGAGGATGACGACCTGGTGCGTTCGGGCCAGGTCGTCTCGCTGCTCCTGCATCGACGCACGGACTGCGGGGTGCACGATCTTGTTCAGCGCCTTGAGTTGGTCCTCGTCGTTGAAGACGACCGCGGCGATTGCCGGCCGGTCGAGTTCACCGTCGTCGCCGACGATCTCGGGCCCGAAGTGGGCAACCATCGCATCGAAAACGGCTTCGCCGGGCCGCTGCAACGCCTTGACGGTCGCATCGGCGTCGACCAAGCCAGCACCGAGCGCGACGAGTCGTTCCGCGACCGAACTCTTGCCAGACCCGATCCCCCCGGTCAAACCAAATTCAGCCACATCCCCGACGCTACACGAGTCGCCAGATCCCCTGATCAACCGCCGCTCGCAACACAGTCATCAAAGGGGCCGAGAGCCGTGCTCCACAAATCACGCCGCTTTAGGTGCGGCCCGGGGCACCCGAACTGGGCATTCCTTCCCGGTTGCCCTAAAGGTGGGGGCCAAACGGACGATAAAGAAGTCATGCCTGTTTCACTGCTACTTATTGATGACCACCGCATGGTGCGGGAGAGCCTCAAACGCTCGTATCTCGAATGGGGCTTCGACGTCGTCGCCGATGTCGGCTCCGGCGAGGAAGCCGTTCCGCTTGCGATCGCTCACCAGCCCCAGCTTGTCGTCACCGACATCGCCATGCCCGGCATGGATGGGATCGAAGCCTGCGAACAAATCACGCAGCAATCGCCCAACACCCGAGTCATCATCCTCACGATGCACGGCGACGAAGAGTCGCTCAGCCGGGCCATTCGCGCTGGCGCCTCGGGCTTCTTGCTCAAGGACTGCAGCATCGATGAGCTCATGACCGCAACCCGCCTGGCCGCCAGCGGCGAGACCGTGATTGCACCCCAGCTCAAACCTCACCTGCTGGCCCAGGTCCGTCGCCCGACCACCACGGTGCAGACGAACATGACCACGCAGCACCGCATCACGCCTCGTGAGACCGAGGTGCTGCAGATGATCGCTGACGGTCACTCGACCCCCGAAGTCGCCGAGCGCCTCTTCATCAGCCAGAAGACGGTGAAGAACCACCTCGCCTCGATCTACCAGAAGCTCGACGCCCGAGATCGCACTCAAGCGGTGCTGACCTCGGTACGCATGGGCATCGTCACCCTCGATTAATCAACAAGACAGGCATCCTCGCCCCGAGGGCGTCGCCTGACAAAGGTCACGCCCAAGGGCGGGTGGAGAACGAAGAAGGACCCCGGCGCAAAGC
>CALDGN010000450.1 GCA_937942965.1 uncultured Acidimicrobiales bacterium
ACTACGACGGCGAGACGGGCGAGCGACGGCCGGTGCGTGTCGATCACGTGATCGAGCTACTCGAAGGCGCCGGCCATCGAAGCAGCGCACGGCTCGCACGACGACTGCCGCGGCGCGGAGACTTCTTCGACGAAGACGGGGTCGACGGGATCCTGCTTCGTTCACATCTCGAACTGCAGCGGCTGGCCGAAGAGATCCGGCTTGGGCAACACGTCGCCCGACTGTTGATCGCCCTGCGGGACACGCTCGAGGTCGAGCGTTTCGTCGTGGTCGATGTCGGCTGCGGTCTTGGCTATGTCGTGCGACATCTCGCCGAGTCGGGAGCGCTTGGGCCAACCGCCGAGCTTGTGGGTGTGGACTACAACCGGTCGCTGCTCGGTGCCGCGCAACAGCTGGCCGAACGCGAGTCGCTGCCGTGCCGATTCATCCGCGGCAACGCCTTTGATCTCGATCTCGACGCCACGGTATTCATCTCGAGCGGCGTGATTCACCACTTCGATGCCGCTGAGCTAGCGGACTTCTTCGCACGCCAACGTGGCACCGGAGCGCAGGCCGTGATGCACTTCGACGTAGCGCCGAGTCGTCTCTCACCGATCGGTGCGTGGTTGTTCCATTGGGCGCGCATGCGCGAGCCGCTCGCTCGCCATGACGGTGTCAGGTCGGCGCTGCGAGCCCACCTCGATGACACGCTCGTCGAGGCCGTCCGCGACGGCGTGCCCGAGTGGACGCCATTGCTCTTCGACGCCACGACCGATCGGCCGCCGTGGCTGAATGTCATGCGACCGATCATCGGCCTGGAACCCGGCAAGGTCGATCGATTCTGTGAACAGCTCGGCCCGCTCGCGGGGCGGCTCAGGATTCCAGGCGGAGCGGCACCATGACTGCAGTGATCCTGTGCACTATGGCGCTCGTCGACGGAGCGCTCGCTGGGTTCCGGGCCTGGGCAGGTCGCGATGGTCGAGTCGTGAAGCACCAAGACCGCCTGCGCGCAGGTGTTCGCGGCGCTATGGCAGCAGCTGTTGCGCTGCTGGTCATTGCCGCGGTGTTGCTGTCGATCATGGCGGCCACCGAGGTCACCTACGACGAGCTTGCCGATGCCGGCAATCGCATGGCGATTGCGTACGCGCCGTTCTGCGTTGCCGTCGCGCTCGGCTTCCTGGGTTACTTCTCGGCCAGCCTCGAATCGCAGGCACTCAGCACGGTCATCATCCTGGGCCCGGCCACGTTCCTACGCCCGCTCGTGATTCTCGCGGGTGCGATCTACGCCGCGTGGGGAGCGAGCGCTTGGGTCGTTGTCGGGGCATTCAGCGCTGTTGTGGTGGTGCTTGCCGTCGAACCGATCGTTGGCCGCACCTTCGCCCGTCAACTCCGAGGCCACCCATTCGAAGCGGCCTAGCTCAGCGCCCCGCCCCCTTTGCTGCTGTACCGAAATCGGTACACTTAGCTGATGGAAGATGTGGAACGGCTCCTCGTCACGGCGCGTGAGCGATCCGGTCTGAGCCGTGCCGAGTTGGCGCGCCGGGTTGGCACGAGTCGCGCAGCTCTGCATGACTATGAGCGGGGTACTCGGTTGCCTCGGGTGGATGGGTTTCTGCGGGTGCTCGACGCGACCGGTGTCGAGATCCGTTTCGACTTTCCGGCTCCCGTCGCCGGTGGGGCGGATCTTGCGGAGTTCGTCGGCGCATTGGCGGTCTCCGGTTCTGCGTCCGGCGAGGTCGACGCAGCCTGGGCGTGGCGCAGCATCGTGTCCGACTTCATTGCCAACGAGTTCGTGCCGGCCACCCGAGCGCAGCGCAAGGCGCTGGTGGCTTCCGAGCCGACGTTGCTCGGTGACGATCGATGGGATTCGTTCGTCGGCGCGGTCGCCGAACACCTCGCTTGGCATGCCGAGTTCGACGCGCCGTCGTGGACTGCATCCGAGGTGCGATTGCGCACGGGGCCGTTCTGGTGGCCGGTGCACGGCGAGCTCGCAACGATGCGGGCCGCGGCGATGGTGCATTCGCCCGCTGCGTTCCGCCGTCGTTGCATCAATGTCGACGGCCGAGAGCTTCCTCGAGTGACCCGGTGACCTCGCTCGATCGGGAGTTGTTGCTGCGGGCCTTTCGGCGGGTCGCCGACGAACTCGAAGTCGAAAGGGTCCGAGCCGACGCAGTGCTCGCAGGCGGTGCTGTTGTCGCGTTGTTGTTTGATGCCACGCGGGTGACGCGAGACGTCGACGGACTGGTTGTCGAGGGTCACGGTCCGTTGACCAAGGCAACGCAACGGGTCGCTGCAGAGCTCAAGCTGCCGCGGGGTTGGTTCAACGAAGGTGTTGCTGCGTACCTGTCAACCGAACCAGACCCAGGGCGAGCGGTCGTGTTCGATCATCCGAATCTGACGATGTACGCCGCGTCTGCCGACCACATGCTTGCACTCAAGGCGAGGGCGGCTCGCGCCCAAGACTTGGGGGACCTGAGGCTGCTCGCCGATGCCGTTGGCGCAGCCGACGCAGCTGCGGTGCTGGCGGTTGTCGACCAGTTCTTCCCGGGCGATCCGATCAGCGACCGGGCCCGCTCGGTGATCGAAGACCTCTTCG
>CALDGN010000451.1 GCA_937942965.1 uncultured Acidimicrobiales bacterium
GCCATCTCGTTTCCGCGCAGTCCGATGATGGCTGCCGTTGCGGCGTGGGACCTGCAGGCGCTTTCCAACGGCCGGTTCGCGCTCGGGCTCGGCTCCCAAATCCGGCCGCACAACGAACGCCGCTACAGCACGCCCTGGAGCGTTCCTGCTCCACGCATGCGCGAGTACGTGCAGTCCATGAAGGCGATCTTCCACACCTGGGACACCGGTGAACGGCTTCAGTTCGAGGGCGACCACTACACGTTCACGTTGATGACCCCGAACTTCACGCCTCCGCCGCTCGATGGTCCGCCGCCACCGATCGGTATCGCTGCGGTCGGGCCCTACATGCTCGGCGTCGCCGGCCGAGTCTGCGATGGCGCCAATCTGCATGCGTTCTGCACCCGCGAGTACCTCGAGTCGGTGATCCTGCCGAAGCTCGACGCTGGCCTTGCCGACAGTGGACGCAGCCGGGACGACTTCCGGATCACCGGCGGCGGCTTCATCGCCACCGGCGCCGACGATGAGGCCGTCGATAACGCCGTCGAATGGGTCCGCAAGCGCATCGGGTTCTACGGATCGACGCCGTCGTACTGGCCGGTGCTCGAACTCCACGACCTCGGCGACCTCGGCCAGAAGCTCAACGCCATGTCCAAGGCTGGCGAGTGGGACGCCATGACCTCCGAGATCAGCGACGACATCGTCGACCTGTTCTGCGCCCGGGGAACCTACGCCGAGCTCCCAGCAGCCGTTCGCTCCCACTTTGGCGGGCTTGTCGACGGCGTCGGGGTCGACAACGATGTTCCCGGTGACGTAATCGAAGCCATCCAATCCATATAGCCCTGCACACCCCTCCCAATCCTTGAGCCGCCAAAGTGAGCCTGCGATGACTGCCACGACGAACCGAGTGTCTGATGAGATAGCCGGCCGCCTCGCCGAGATCGAAGAGCAGGGCTACACGATCGTTGAGGACGCAATCGATCCCGACTTCACCGCGGAATTGCGTGACGGTGTGCGGTCACAGTTCACGGCGCTCGGCATCGAGCCCAAAGGCAACCGTGCCGAAGGCTTCGCCACGCGGCGGCTGTACAACCTGGTGCCGCGGGCCGAGGTCTTCGAGCGCTTGCCGACCCACGAGCCAGTCCTGGAACTCGCCGAAGCGATGCTTGACACCGAACTGATTCTGTCAGGGACCACGGCCATGGACATCGGCCCGGGCGAACGGCTCCAAGGCCTGCATGCCGACGACGGACTCTTCGCCATCGGACGCCCGCACCGTCCGATGATGGTCACCACGATCTGGGCGCTGACCGACTTCACCGCTGAAAACGGGGCAACTCGCATCGTGCCCGGTTCGCACCGGGACCCCGGTCATCCCGACCCCGACGATGAGTCGATCGCGATCGCAGCCGAGATGCCGGCGGGCAGTGTGCTCGTCATGGACAGCCAGCTGTGGCACTGCGGAGGCCCGAACACGACGGCCGACGAATGGCGCCTCGGCCTCAACGTGCAGTACGTCCGAGGCTTCTTCCGCACCCAGCAGAACCAGTACCTGAGCATCCCGCACGACAAGCTCGCCGGGTACCCGCCGCGGCTGCGCCAGCTGCTCGGGTTCGAGCTGTATCGCGGCATCATGGGCCATGTCGATGGGTCCAGCCCGGCAGCATCGGTAGGCGCCGATTCAGACTCGGGCGGCGCGTACGCAGGCTCGTCCGAG
Organism: uncultured Acidimicrobiales bacterium; assembly: GCA_937942965.1. Taxonomy (GTDB): domain Bacteria; phylum Actinomycetota; class Acidimicrobiia; order Acidimicrobiales; family UBA10347; genus UBA10347. Next base: position 1,697 of record CALDGN010000451.1, read on the forward strand.
GACAACGTGTTCGGAACGACCCGGGCCGACTAACCCATCTAGGGCACGTCATACCCAATTCGTTTGCCTCATAGGGCCTAGGGCCTGCGCCTCACACCTCACCCGCTCGACGTTCTCTCGTTTTGGGGCCATGCGAGCCGACGACTTCGGTATGGCAGCCACTGTGCCGGTCGCTCCTCGCCCGCTTGAGCCGACCGTTCCTCCACTTCTCCGAACCGCACGTACCGTTGGCGTTCTCGTCGCTCTTGCCCTTGCAGCATTTCTGGCGCTGACGTCGAGCCCCACCGAGCCTGCGACTCGGTCGTCTACGAGCGACGCTGCGGGCCTTGCGGTCGCAACCGGCGACCTCGTCAATCGCGTCGCAGCGGCTGATGACGTGACTCGGGTGACCGGTGGTTACGTCCCCAACGTCGGTGTGGTACTCACCACCCAGGTCGACGAACTCGCTTCGGGCGGCATTGACTCATGGGTCGCCGACCAACTGGGCGGACAACAAGCCCTGATCGACCTGCTCGATCCGGCCGAAGACGTGATCTTCCTGCTCGATATCGCCGAGCCCGAGCGCATCAGCCGCTTGGTGGCGGTGTCGCCGAGCGAGATCTCGCCGACCGGTGCGATGACGAGCCGCGAGGCGCCTGCGATCTCGACAGCGCCACTCCGCCCAACATTTGAGCCACTCCCCGAGGACTGAAGCCATGCCTGAGACCCCCCATCCGGCGCTTCCGTTCATGCAACAGAACGCCATGCCGGCGCAGTCCGAGGAGGCAGCTCCCGCCGCTCCTGCGGCTGCGCCATCGCGCCACGAGGCCATGCCGTTCCTCCCTGCTTCGGGTTCGGTCGCTGTCGCCGAAACGGCAACGCCCCCTACAGCCGCAGCACCCGTCTCCCCGGCCGCTCCAGGCGAGCCAGCAGCCGCCGAACCGCTCGCGACCGAGGCCGCCGCGACGCCCGTGAAGAAGCCGTCTGGCAGGAACCATTGGCTCGACGCCGTACGCGGCATCGCCGTGATCCGAGTGGTGCTGTGGCACGCCTTCGCCAGCGCGTTCCTGTCGTGGACGATCACGACCATGCCAGCCATGTTCTTCGTGGCCGGCTCGTTGCTCGCCTATTCGCTCGACAAGCGCCCGTTCGACCAGCTGCTCAACAAGCGGATGAAGCGCCTGCTCATCCCCTACTGGACGCTCGGCGGCGCCCTCCTGCTCGTATTAGCCGTCGTGCATCGCCTCGATCCGAGCGCGGCTACCGACATGAGCTTTGGCCAGTTCTTCGCCTGGCTTGTGCCGATCGTTGACCCACGCGGCAGCGCCTGGGAAGCGGGCTGGATCGCCACCCCGCTCTGGTACCTGCGCTGCTACCTCTGGCTCCTGCTGCTGTCGCCGCTCTACCGGGCGGCGCACCGCAAGTGGGGCTCGATGATTCTCATCGTGCCGATCCTTGGCATCTTCATCACCGACTGGTTCATTCGCCACCCCGAGTTCGCTCCTGAACTGTTCACCTCGTACAAGTGGTACCTGGGTGACGTCTTCACCTATTCGTTCTTCCTGATTCTCGGTTTCGCCCACCACGACGGGTTGGCCAAACGCCTGAGTCGACGCGATCGGCTCGAATGGGCCGGCCTCGGCCTCGCCGCCGGACTGCTGTGGATGGCACGCATCGACGTGCTCGACAATGTCGTCAACAACAGCTATCCGATGCTGTTGTTCGTCGGCATCGCCTGGCTCGGCCTGTTCCTTGCCTTCGAGAAAGAAATCGCCAGCCTGCAGACGATGCGCTTCACCGCTCCGATCATGCAGTGGATCGGCCGTCGAGCCATGACCGTCTACCTCTGGCACACGACGGCGATCGTGTTCGCCTATTGGATGCGGGCCCAGATCGCTCCGGACTCGAGCCGTTTGATCATCATCCCGATCATCCTCGTCGGCACCATGGTGCTGTCGCTCCTCTTCGGTTGGGTTGAGGATGTCGCCGCTGGCAAGCCAGCTGAGTGGTGGCCCGGACGCCCGATCAACCACCAGTGGAACGGTCTGTCCAGCGACCGTCGTCGCTCGTGGACCGGTGCGCTCGGCGGCCTGACCGTCGGCATCATCGCCATGGGTTTCTGGCTCGGATCGACGACGACGGCGCAAGCGAGCGGCGCCCCGGTCGCAGCTGACGATGGCGGAAGCGGCCTCGGGTTGCCGCCCGCTCCGTCGGCCAAGCCACCCGAAGTCACCTTCGAGTCCGCGCCTGTCGAAGAAGAAGACAGCGGTGGCGGCCTTGGTCTTCCACCAGCCCCTTCGGCCAAGCCGCCTGAGGTGACCTTCGAGACTCCAGCGGCCGACACGTCCGAGGTCGCAGACCCGGTTTCGGCTGACGACGCCCCCGAAGAGCTGGCATTCGCCGACTCCAACTCGGAGTACGCCGACATCGAAGCTCGGGTGCAGATCGCCATCGACGAATGGCGCATCGACCAGGACATCGACGGCATGTACCTCGGCGTGTCCCTCCCCGAGGGCGACCAACTGCTCTTCACCAGCGGCGCTCTCCCCGACGGCTCCGTCATGAACGTCGAGGACGATTTCGACATCACGTCGGTGACCAAGACCAT
>CALDGN010000452.1 GCA_937942965.1 uncultured Acidimicrobiales bacterium
GGCGAAGGTGGCGCCGCAGCCTTCACGCAGAACGCCGGCTTCAACGGCATCGTCGCCGCCCTGTTTGGCGGGTTGCACCCGCTGACCACGATCCCCGCTTCCTTCCTCTTTGGCGGACTGCTCCAGGGCGGCATCGATCTACAGCGCGAAGTGCAAGTGCCCGGTGCGCTCATCGTGGCGCTCAACGGCCTGGTCGTCATCTTCGTCGTGTCGAGCCTCAAGGCCCGTGGTCGCCTCGGCGCCTGGGCGGATCGTTTCGTCACCTCCGGCCCAGGTTCGGATGCAACGGACGCGGCAGACGACGCACGAACAGAAGTCGCTGCGACAAGCGGAGGTGATGCCTGATGTGGAGTGACTTCTTCACGGTCTCGGTGATCGTCGCCATGCTCTCGTCGGCGGTTCGCTTCGCGACGCCGTTCTTGCTCGCCTCGCTCGGCGAGACGATCGGCCAGCGCTCGGGCGTGCTCAACCTCGGCGTCGAAGGTGTCATGCTGCTCGGCGCATTCACCGCCTACTACGTGCGGCTCAACCCGAGCGGTTGGGGCTGGGCCGGGTCACTGCCCGTCGCGATCCTCGCCGCGATCGTCGTCGGCGCAATCATGGGCTTGGTCTATGCGTGGATGACGCTCGTCATGCACGCCGAACAAGGCATCAGCGGCATCGGCGTGTTCCTGTTCGGTTTGGGTTTCACCGACTTGCTGTTCCAGAAGCAGGTCGGCGTGCCGCTGCCAATTCGTGGCCTCACTCCGTGGCGGGTCCCCGTGCTGGGCGACATCCCACACGTCGGCGACATCCTCTTCAACCACAACCCGCTCGTATACCTGGCCTACATCCTCGTGCCAGTGATCACGATCATGATCAACCGCACGACCTTCGGCCTCAACATCCGAGCCGTCGGCGAAACGCCCGAAGCTGCCGACACGCTTGGCGTCAGCGTGAACGCCGTCCGGCTCGGCGCGATCCTGCTCGGCAACATCCTGGCGGCGCTCGCTGGCGCGGCGCTGGTGATGAACACCAACATCTTCCAGCAGAACCTGACCGCGGGTCAGGGCTTCATCGCCGTCGCACTCGTCTACTTCGGCGCATGGCGTCCCGGTGGCGTGATGGCCGGAGCGCTGCTGTTTGGCATCGTCTCGTCGACCGTGCTGCAGCTCAAAACGCTCGGCATCGTCAGCGGCGCCGCCTCCGCACTCACTGCGATGGCGCCCGCACTGCTCACCATTGTTGTTCTCGTCATTGTCAGCCGTCGCATCGGCCAGCCGTCGGCGCTGACTCGACCATTTGATCGGGATGCCTGAACCGAGCCCTCAGGAGGGGATCATGAAATCAAGACCACTCGCGCTGTTCATTGCGCTGCTTGCCGCGTTGTCGCTTTTTGCGACCGCGTGCGGAGGCAGCGACGCAGACGACGCATCGAGCGACGACACGTCGACATCGACCGCAGACACGTCGAGTTCCGACTCCGACGACGAGGCGATGGATGATGACGAGCCGGCAGCACCTGCTGGCCCGTTGAAGGTTGCCGTCGTTGCTCCGTCGGCGTCGAACGATCTGGCGTTCAGCCAGTCGATGGTCGATGCCGTCAACGCGGTTGCCGGCGATCGTGAACTCGAGATTGCGGTCACCGACGGCACGTTCATCGTCGAAGACGCAGCTGCCGCCATGCGTGGCTACGCCGAGGACGGGTTTGATCTGGTGATCGCGCACGGCTCGCAGTACGGCGGTCCGTTGCAAGAGATCGCCCCGGACTTCCCCGATACGGCGTTCGCATGGGGCACCGCGGTGGACACGTTCGGCATCTCGAACGTTTCGGCCTACACCGTCCGCTCCGACGAGGGTGGCTACGTGAACGGCGTGATGGCAGCCCAGCTCAGTGAGTCAGGTGTGCTTGGCGTGGTCGGCCCGATCGAGGTTGGCGACGCCAAGCTCTACGTCGACGGTTTCGCCGCTGGCGCCATGGCAACCGATCCTGGCGTGACGGTCAACGTCAACTACATCGAGTCGTTCAGCGACGTTGCGCTCGCAGCCGAAGCGGCACAAGCACACATCCAGAACGGCGCCGACGTGCTCACCGGCACTGCGCAGATGGTCGTCGGCGCAACTGGCGTTGCCGGTCCCGCAGGTGCGCAATGGTTCGGCACCCAGTCCAACCAGACGCCACTTGGCCCTGACTTCGTGGTCGCCTCGCAGGTGTACCACTGGGAAGTCGTGCTCGCCGAGATGATGGCCGAGATCGACGCCGGCAACTTCGGCGGCGACGTGTACACACTCACCCTCGAAAACGGTGGCCTCGAAATCGAGTTCAACGAGGACATCGATCTGCCCGCCGACGTGCGAGCTTCCGCCGACGAGACCATCGCTGGACTGATCGCCGGTTCCATCACGACCGACGGCAGCGCCCCGACCGAATCGGCCGCTCCGGCCGGACCACTCAAGGTCGCCGTTGTCGCTCCGTCGGCTTCGAACGACCTCGCCTTCACCCAGTCGATGGTCGACGCAGTCAATGCGGTCGCTGGCGATCGTGAACTCGAGATTGCGGTCACCGACGGCACGTTCATCGTCGAAGACGCTGCGGCCGCTATCCGTGGCTACGCCGAAGATGGATTCGACCTGGTCATCGCACACGGTTCGCAGTACGGCGGCCCGTTGCAAGAAATCGCACCTGAGTTCCCCGACACTGCGTTCGCATGGGGCACCGCCGTCGACACGTTCGGCATCCCGAACGTCTCGGCCTACACCGTGCGCTCGGACCAGGGTGGCTACATCAATGGCTACCTGGCAGCTGAAGCATCGGAGAGCGGTGTCATCGGTGTGGTTGGCCCGATCGAGGTTGGCGACGCCAAGCTGTATGTCGACGGCTTCGTCGAAGGCGCAACACGCGACTTCTCCGACACCACCGTCAACGTGAACTACATCGAGTCGTTCAGCGACGTGGCCCTCGCCGCCGAGGCGGCGCAGGCGCACATCCAGAACGGAGCCGACGTGCTCAGCGGCACGGCCCAGATGGTCGTCGGCGCAACCGGCATCGCTGGCCCAGCTGGTGCCAAGTGGTTCGGTACGCAGTCCAACCAGACGCCACTCGGTCCCGACTTCGTGGTCGCCTCGCAGGTGTACCACTGGGAAGTTCTGCTGGCCGAGATGATGGCTGCGATCGATGCAGGCAACTTCGGTGGCGAGGTCTACACGGCCACGCTCGAGAACGGTGGCCTCGTCATCGAACTCAACG
>CALDGN010000453.1 GCA_937942965.1 uncultured Acidimicrobiales bacterium
CGAGTGTCGAGTCACGAACCGGGTCGAGGTCGGCCCGGATGACGGACCACCGTCGAACATCGTGTTCTTCGGTCGCGTCGAGGTCATCCACGTCGACGACGAGATGCTCGACGGCACCCGAATCCGACACGACCTGTTGCGCCCGATCGGCCGACTTGCCGGCAACGGCTACAACACCGTCGCCGACACGATGTACGACCTGATCCGCCCCGACCGCTAGTCGTCCGCCGTTGCTGCGGACGTGGCGAAATCTGAGCGGTTTTGACGCGCAGCGCGTGAGAAACGTACAGATTTGCCGGAGGTGCGTCAGATCAGATCCGGCTCGGCATCTCGCGGCGTCAACCGCAATTGCCGACCTTTGGCCCCCAGTCCGTGGGCACCCCCGACAGATCGAGCTCACGCCGATCCGTGCCGTCGGCACGCATGATCGTGACGGCAACACCAGCTTGCTCGTAGGCGATCCATGCACCGTCTGGCGACCAGACGGGAAACTCACCGCCCCGGACACCCGTGGTGAGTTGCACCTCGTTCTCGCCTGAGGCCTCGATCACGAAGATCTGTTTGCGTTCGTTGATGCGGCGAGCGAACACGATCTGGCTTCCGTCCGGGGACCAGCGAGGCCAGGTGTCGCCCACGGTGTTGTCGGTGAGCTGCCGCTCCGCGTACCCATCAACGCTTCCATCATGGACATTGACGAGGACGATCTCGGCGTCGCCACCGCGGTCGCTCATGATCGCCAGCATGTTTCCGTCGGGCGACCAGTCAATGCCGGTGTCGTAACCGCTTCCAGTCGTGACCTGTCGACGGTTGTTGCCGTCTGCATCCATCACCCACACATCGCTGCGGTCGTTCTCGAGATCGAAGCGGGCAAACGCGATCCGCGAGCAGTCGGGCGACCATGCAGGAACGGTCTCGGCGCCAGGCGCGGAGACCGTCGTGGCGAAGCCGCCCAAGGCATCGACGACCCGGATCTCGACCTCGCCGGTTCCCGTGTCGTGCGCGAACGCGATGCGATCACCGTCCGGCGACCACTGACCAGCCGCCGAAGGGGCGGGTGCAACGACCCGTTCCTCGCCGGACGACAGGTCGTGCACGAGCAGCTGCGGAGGCTGGCGCGTCGTCCCGCGATGCAGCAGTAGTTCGCCTCTGGGCTCAGTTGGTGCGTCTGCGCCGCAGGCGATGGTGGCTAACCCGAGCGTCATCGCGACCGCGACGCGAGCGAGAAGAGCGGAAGGACCGCCCCGCACCATCAGATGCGGCCGGCGGCTTTGGCTGCTTCTTCGGCTGCGGTGAGTTGGCTGTCGACGATTGCCAGGCCGGCGTCCCAGAAACCGGGGTCGCCCAGGTCGCAGTCGACAATCGCGCCGAGCTCCTCGGGGCTCTTGGAACCGCCGGCACGCAGCAGGTCGAGATACATCGGGACGAATGCGTCGCCGCGCTCGGCGTAGCGGGCATAGACCGAGAGCGCCAGCAGCTGGCCGTACGCATAGGCGTAGACATAGCCAGGCGTGCCAATGAAGTGCGGGATGTAGCTCCACCACGACCGGTAGCCGTCGGTGATTTCGACCGAGTCGCCCATCATGTCGGTCTGCGATTGTGCCCACAGCTCGCCGAAGCGATCGGTCGACAACTCGCCGACATCGCGACGCTCAGTATGCACCGCGTCTTCGAACCGGTTCATGGCGATCTGGCGGAAGACGGTTGCGATCGAATCATCGAGCGTCGACGCCAGCAGCGCGAAACGCTCGTTCGGATCGTCGATCATTGACAGCAGTCGGTTGTTGGTGACGGCCTCGCCGAACACCGATGCCGTCTCGGCGAGGGTCAGCGGCGTCGACATCTGGAAGATGCCCTGCTCGCGGGAGAGATACGCATGGACGCCGTGGCCGAGCTCATGCGCAAGCGTCAACACATCGCGGGTGCGACCGGTCCAGTTCAGGAACACGTACGGGTGGTCGCTCGGCACGGAGTAGGCGCAGAACGCGCCCGGGCGCTTCCCGGGGCGAACGGGTGCGTCGATCCATGACTCGTCGATGAACCGGTTGACGACGCCGGCGAGCTCGTCGCTGAATGAGGCGTAGGCATCGCGGACGATGCCGGTGGCCTGGGCCCAACCCATCTGCTCGTCGCTGTCGGCGACCGATGCCATGCGGTCGTAGTCGGCGAGCTTGTCGACGCCGAGTGCTTGGGCCTTGAGCTTGTACCAGCGTTGCGGAATGTCGTAGCGGCCAACGACGGCGTCGACGAGTGCCTGGACGGATTCGTCGGTGGCTTCGTTGGACAGGTTGCGAGACGAAACCCACGTCGGGAACGAACGCAGTCGATCGTTCACGCTCTTGTCGAGCAGCAGATTGTTGAAGACGAATGCCCGGGTGCGCAGGCCCGGCTCGAGACCGGCGGTGACGGCCTCGGCCGCGGTGCGTCGCACCTCGCGGTCGGGATGACCGAGCTGGCTAAGTGCACCTTCGAGTGGGACGGTCTGGGTTTCGCCATCGGCGCCGTCTTCTGCGGGAAGTTCGCACT
>CALDGN010000454.1 GCA_937942965.1 uncultured Acidimicrobiales bacterium
CCATGGCTCGTTCGTTCGACGCTTCTTCTTCGCCGATCTGATAGGTCGCGGGGAACATGAGTCCCTCGAGCGAGGTGACCGAGCGAGGCTGGAACTGGCTGCGGATCTGGCCGCTGTTCATGGCCTCGGAGAGTTGATCGGCGTCGAGCAGCTCAAGGTTGTCGAGCATGACGTTGCGCATGTCGCCAGTCCACAGACCTTCGGGCAGCGTCAGGCGTTTGAACACCGGCGGAAGCGGGCCAGCATCGAGCACGTCGACCGCTTGGTCGAGCGAGCTGTTGGTGCGGAACAGGTAGTCGCCAGCGCGGAAGTCGCCGACGTCGTTGTAGCGAATCCAATATTGGGCAACGGTCGAGTTCGGGATCACACCGGCCTCGGCCAAGATGCGCATGACATCGCTGTCGCTTGCACCGGACGGCACTTCGACGACGAGCGCGTCGCCCTGGGGGCCAGCAGGATCGAGCTGGGCGTCGAGCCAGTTACTGCCCGTGTTGAACAGGAACGCGCCGCCGAGCAGAACCAGAGCGACGATGAGTCCGATCCGGACGAAGAAGTTCGTGCGCCGTGGCAGCCGTTCCCATTCTTCGGGGTCGTAGTACGGGTCGATGTATTCGGGCGACATCGGATCGAGCGACGGGTCATAGGGCGCACCAGGCGCGCCCGCGACCATCGGATCGAGAGGTCCGTTCGGGTCCCGGGTAGTGAGATCGGTCATTGGGGTTCGTCGCTTGGGGGGTCAGCGTGTTCGGTATCGGCGTTCTTGTGCGCCTGGCGATCTAGCCACGCTTGCAGCAGGATCGAGGCCGCGATCTTGTCGACGACCTTGCGTTGACTCCGGCTATCGAGGCCAGCGTCAGACATGATGCGTTCGGCAGAGATCGTGGTCAGGCGTTCATCGTAGGTCTCGACAGGTACCCGAAGGGCGGCACCCAACGCTTCAGCCTCGCGGCGGGCCTTGCGAGCAGCCGGGCCCTTGGAACCGTCGAGCGACAGGGGCATGCCGACGACGACCGCCGTGGCTTCCCAATCGTCAACGAGATCGGCGATGTCCTTGTGCAGACGCCCCGAACGCTGAATCACCGTCAGCGGGCTCGCGATGGTCCGGTCGGGATTGCTCAGAGCAATCCCGATCCGTTTGTCACCGAGATCAACCCCGATGACGCGACCTTCACTCACGATTACGCAGAAGCTGCTTGGCTGCTGGCTGCCTCGCGCGCAGTTTCAAGCGCAGCATCAAGGCCGTCGGCGTCCTTGCCTCCGGCGACGGCCAGGTCTTGACCCTTGCCACCGCCGCCCTTGATGAGCTTCGAGGCATCGCCGATCAGGTTGCCGGCATGGAACGAGCCGTCCTTGAGCGCAGCGGCGACGAGTGCGACGCCACCACCGTCAGGAGCTGAGCCGAGCACGACAGCTTCGACGCCGTCGATGTCACGGATGGCGACCGCCAGGTCGCGCACGCCGTCTCGGTCAAGTCCTTCGACTCGTTCAACGACGACGCCGTCGACGGCCTTGGCGGCAAGCGTCGAGGCCTGGCCGACGGCGAGCTGGCGACGCAGGTCACTGATCTCGTTGCGAAGCGACTTGATCTCGGCGGTCCGCTTGCGGGCGCCGTCGACGACTTCGCCGACCGGCACACCGAGCTCGCTCGCAGCTCCAGCGAGCGCGCCGTTGACGGACCGCAGCTCATCGAGCGGGCCAGTACCGGTGACAGCTTCGACGCGTCGGATGTTCGAACCGATCGAGCTCTCGCTCAGGATCTTGAGGGGGCCGATGTCGCCCAGGCGGCCCACATGAGTGCCGCCGCAGAGCTCGACACTGTTCGGCCCAGCGGTCAGCACGCGCACGGTGTCGCCGTACTTGTCGCCGAAGAACGCGATTGCGCCCTTGGCGGTGGCGTCGGCCATTGGCATTTCTTCGTGCGTCGTGTCGGGGTTCGCCAGAATCTCGGCCGCGACGAGGTCCTCGATCTCGGCCATCTGTTCTGGTGTCATCGATTCGTAGTGGCTGAAGTCGAATCGCAGCCGGTCGGGACCGACCCAGGAGCCCTGCTGCTTGACGTGATCGCCAAGCACCTCGCGCAGGGCGTGGTGCAGCAAGTGGGTGCCGGTGTGGTTGCGCATGATGGAGCGTCGGCGGACCGCATCGATCGAGGCGGTCACCGTGTCGCCGACGTTGAGCACCGCTGCGGCGCCGTCGGCGTGATGAAGATGGAGACCCGGCACGGCATAGGTCGTGTCGGTGATGTCGACGGTGCCACCGGGGCCCGTGAGCGTGCCGGTATCGCCGATCTGGCCACCGGATTCGGCGTAGAACGGCGTGCGGTCGAGCACGACGCCAGCGTCGCTGACGGCAAGCACGGTCGCTGAGGTTTCGTATTCGTCGCGACCGACGAACTCGGTCGCACCGTTCGCATCGACGAGTGCAACGAAGTCGCTGACGTCGGCGCCGGTACCGCTCTTCGAAGCGTGGTCGGCGCGGCCGCGTTCACGCTGGGCTTCCATTTCGGCGTCGAAGCCGTCCGTGTCGACTTCGACATCGCGCTCGGCGGCGATCTCAGCCGTGACTTCAAGCGGGAAGCCATAGGTGTCGTGCAGGGCGAAGGCCGTCGTGCCAGCCAGCTTGTCGCCGCTCCCCAGTTCATCAATGGCGCTGTCGAGCATGACCGAACCGGACTTGAGCGTCTGGCGGAAGCTCTCTTCTTCGCGTTCGACGACGCCGCGCACGAAGTCGTGGCTCTCGACGATCTCGGGGTAGTCCTCGCCCATCGTGTCGACGACTTCGTCGACCATCAGCGGCGTGATCAGGTCGTTGGCGCCAAGCAAGTACGCGTGGCGGATGGCGCGGCGCATGATGCGGCGCAGCACATAGCCACGCTCTTCGTTGCTCGGGAAGACACCGTCGCTGATCAGGAACGTCATCGCCCGGCTGTGCTCGGCGAGAATCCGCACCGACACGTCGCGGTTCTCGTCCTTGCCGTACACGTGGCCGGACAGATCGCAGGCCTTGTCGACCAGGCGCTTCATCTCGTCGATCTCGAACACCGAGTCGACGCCCTGCAGCAGAGTCAGGATGCGTTCGAGGCCAGCGCCCGTGTCGATCGACGGTGCCGGCAGAAGCAGCTTCTCGCCGCTCTCCTGGGTGTCGTACTGCATGAACACGAGGTTCCAGAACTCAAGGAACCGGTCCTCGCCGCCCGAGAGCGGTCCGCCGTCGGCGCCGAACGCAGCGCCCTTGTCGATGAAGATCTCGCTGCACGGACCGTTCGGGCCCGTGTCGGCCATCTTCCAGTAGTTGTCCTCGTCGAGGCGCTGGATGCGCTCGGGGCGCACGCCGACTTTGTCGCGCCAGATCTCTTCGGCTTCGTCGTCGCTCAGGTGGACGGTGACCCAGAGGTCTTCTGGGTCGAGGTTGAGTACCTCGGTGATGAACTCCCACGCGAACGGAATGGCGTCTTCTTTGAAGTAGTCGCCGAAGCTGAAGTTGCCCATCATCTCGAAGAACGTCAGGTGCCGCAGCGTGCGCCCGATCTCATCGAGATCGTTGTGCTTGCCGCCAGCACGAGCGCACTTCTGCACGGTGACGGCTCGGTTGTACGGCGGGGTCTCTTCGCCGACGAAGTACGACTTGAACGGCACCATGCCGGCGACCGTGAACATGACGGTCGGGTCGTGCGGAATCAGGCTCGCGCTATCGACGGCCGTGTGGCCCTTGTCGACGAAGAAATCCCTAAACGCTTTGCGGAGTTGGCGAGCTTCCATAAGGAGCGGAGTCTACGGGACACCACGTTGCGCTCACGAGCGTTTTGAGGCTCAGTCCGTTGATGCCTGAGCGGTCATATCGGCGGCGAGCGCCTCCGCTGCTCGATGAATCGCTTCCATCGACCCGTCGAAGTCCTCGCTCAGCATGGGTACGTCCCACTCGGTGACCGGTCCATCGGTCGGGATCGTCTCGAGTTCACAGCCGACGCTGACGACGAGATCGGCCGCCTCGGTATCGGCAGCGGTGACGAGCCGGGGGTTCCAGTCGATCGTGTAGCCCTGGGCCCGGAGCGCTTCGGTGACGTTCGACATGTTGTCGGCGTCGGGGTCAGGGCCGGCGACGTCGAGCTCGACGTCGAGGCCTGCTCGAATCGCTGCGGCGCGGAAGTAGGTGGCTGCGGCCAAGCTTTTGCCAGCCGAGTGAGGACAGAGGAACAGAACGCGGGTGCTCATCGAGAGCTCCTTTGGCTAGTGGTCATACGAAGAGGAGTTGGTGCGCAATACCCAGGACGGCAGCGGCGGCGACGACGCGCAGCGTTGGCACCTTGAAGCGGAACAGTGCGATCGCGCTGAGTGCGGTGATGATCAGCGTCGCGATGTTGAGCGTCGACAGGTCGGGCACGTAGACGAGGGCTCCGAAGCCGCGTCGTTCGTCGACGGTGTCGAAGAGGGCGAACAGCCCGAACCAGATCGCCAGATTGAGCACGACGCCGACCACCGCTGCGGTGACGGTCGAGAGCGCCGACGTCAGGGCCGGCCGACCGCGCAGGTACTCAATGAACGGGGCACCCAGAAAGATCCAGAGAAACGACGGCACGAACGTCACCCAGGTAGCGATGACCGCGCCCGAGGCACCAGCCGCGAGCGGCGACAGTGACCCGGGCTCGCGATACGGCCCCATGAAACCGACGAACTGCACGACCTGAATCAGCGGCCCTGGCGTCGTCTCGGCCATCCCCAGTCCGCTCACCATCTCTCCCGGTTCGAGCCACCCGAAGTTGTTGACGGCTTCTTGGGAGATGTAGGCGAGGACCGAATACGCACCGCCAAAGGTCAGCACCGCTGCAGACGAGAAGAACCAGCCGACGTCGACGAAGACCGAACCTCCTCCGACCGCGGCAACGAGGACCAGAATTGGAGCGAACCAGAACACGAGGCCGGTGGTGAGCACCCGCAACGCTCGCCGCAAGGTTGGGCGAGCGAGCGCGATGTCCTGGTCACCGATGAGGACATCGTCATCATCGGTGGCGCCGCTCTCGTCATGGCCCTGCACGATGTTGAACAGGTCCGGACGCGACTGACCGCCAACCAGCCCGATCACGATGGCCGCGGCGACGATCAGCGGAAACGGCAGCTCGAACACGAAGATCGCCAGGAAGGCAGCGACGGCGACGCCGAGCATCACGCCGTTCTTGATGACCCGGCGCCCGATCCGTACAACGGCGCTCGCAACGATGGCGATCACGGCTGCGGTGATGCCGAAGAACAGGCCGGCGACCCACGACACGTCGCCGTAGGCGGCGAACAAGACGCTAAGCACCATGATCGAGATGAAGCCGGGAAGGATGAACAGGCCTCCGGCGAAGAAGCCACCCGACGGGCCGCGGAGCAGCCATCCCAGATAGGTGGCGAGCTGTTGCGCCTCCGGTCCTGGCAGCAGCATGCAGTAGTTCAGGGCGTGGAGGAAGCGCCGCTCCCCGATCCAACGCCGCCGCACGACGATCTCGTCGTGCATGACCGCGATCTGGCCTGCCGGTCCGCCGAAGCTGTTTGCCGCGACGGTCGACCAGGCGCTGACCCAGTCCTTCCGGCTGATGGAGGCGCCGGGTCGCTCGACATCCGGTGTGTTGTGTAACCGTGGTTGCATCGAGGTGAACTGTATGCTTGCAACCGTGGTTACGCAAGAACGTTCTCCGCGGTGGGTGCTGCTGAGCTACCGAGTGCCCCGTGAGCCGTCGACACCCCGCATTGCGATCTGGCGCCGCCTCAAGGACCTCGGCGTCGTGCAGGTCGGAGACGGCCTGGTCGCGCTCCCCGAGCGTGACGAGACTCGTGAACAACTCGAATGGGTCGCCGCGCAAGTCACCGAGGCCGACGGCGACGCCATCGTCTGGACAGCGGAGCCGACGATGCGGGCCGATTCAGCTCGACTCATCGATCAGCAACGCGCCGCACGAAACGACGAGTACGACGCCCTCATTGCAGACATCAAATCCGGCCGTCCCGACGACGAGCGAACGCTCGCTCGTTGGCGCCGTGAGCTGCGCCGCATCGAACGGCGCGACTACTTCCGAGCCGAACGTCACGACGCAGCCCAAGCCGCCGTCGCTGGCCTCACCACCTCCGAACAACCCACTGGGCGTATCCGATGAAGTGGGCGACTCGGCCTCGCATCCATGTCGACCGCGCCGCGACCGCCTGGCTGATCACGACCTACATCGACCCTGACGCTGAGTTCGTCTACGTCGACGACCCCGCCGATGTACCGCACGACGCCACGGCGTTCGACATGCGTGGCTGCGAACTCACCCACGTCGGCATCGACGTCACCTTCGAGACCGTGCTGCGGCGCTACGAGCTCGATGACCCCGTGCTCTGGAAGATCGCCGAGATCGTGCATCAGGCCGACGTCGAAGACGATCGCTTTGACGCTCCCGAGGCCGCCGGGCTCGACACCATCGTGCGCGCACTCGGCGTCGACCACAACGACGAAGAGGTGCGGGCTATCACCGGCACCGTCCTGACCAGCCTCGAGCAGTACTTGCGCGCCGAATCCCTGCGCCGCTAACGACTGAGTGCCGCTAACTACTCAGGGCCGCTGACCACTCCGCGTGGGGTGACCCCCATCTGAGGCGCACCGTACGGATCACGTGCCGCCGATACCGACATCTCGGCTGCCACACTTCAGGACGTGGACGAGATCAGCACCAGCGACACGGTCGAACGCGGCGTCAACGCGTTTCGGATCGCGTCCTGGAACGTCCACATGGGCCTCCACAATGACGGTGGTCGCAACGACATCGTGACCGAGTGCAAGAAGCTCGACGCCGACATTCTCGTTCTGCAAGAAGCCTGGTGGTACGGCGAGGACGACAGCGACCTCGCCGAGTCGGTCGCTGCCGCCATGGGCGGTGAGCTGTACCGCTACACGTCACCGACCACGATGCGCCGCTACCCCGCCCAGTGGACGGTCGCGATCATCAGCACCTTGCCAGCGGAACGCATCGAGGACACTGAGCTGCCGTCGATGTTCGGGCGTGAGCGCAAGATGCCTCGCATCCGTCTGGCGGGAAGCGGCCTCGTCATCGCTGGCGCTCATCTCGATGGCATCCATGCCGCCCGCACGCGGCCGAAGCTCTGGCTACGCCAACGCCGCGAATTCCGCCGCCACGCGGCCGAGAACGACATCATCACCGGCGACCTCAACATGTGGAGTCCCGTGGTGAACCGCGACGCGCAGCCCCTACGCAACGCGATCAGCGACGCAACCTGGCCGGCACATCGACCGCACAGCCAGATCGATCACATCTTGATCAGCGATCGCCTCGACATCAGCGAAAGCCAGGTGCACCCGAACATGGGCAGCGACCACCTGGCCGTCAGCGCCCTCCTGCGCATCCGCCCGACCTAGGTTCCCGTCCATTCGGGCGGACGCTTTTCGGCGAACGATGCCAGGCCTTCCCGGGCGTCGTTCGTTCGGCCACCGACCAGGCGCATGGTCTCGCCGAAGCGAACGGCTTCGGTCCAGCCCATGTTCGCGGTGCGTGTGCCGACCTCTTTCACGATGCGGGTCGCCAGCGGCGCCGACTTGACCAGCCGAGCAGCCAGGTCATTCGCTTCGTCCATCAACGTGTCGTGCTCGACGACTTTCCAGACCAGGCCCATCTCTTTGGCCCGTTCGGCATCGACCGGCTCGCCGATCAGCAGCAGCTCCATCGCATTGGCCCAGCCCAGGCGTTGCGGCATGCGGATCGAGCCGACGATGGTCGGGATGCCGATACGAACCTCGGGATACGAGAACGTCGCTTTGTCGCTGGCAATCACGAAGTCGGCGAAGCTGACTCCGGTGAGGCCGTAGCCAACACATGCGCCGTTGACGGCAGCGATGACCGGCTTGAACAACTCAAGACCGCTTTCGAAGGAGTTGACCGTCGGCTTCTCCCAGTAGGTGCCGGCGAACGTGCCGGTCGCGCCCTTGCCGTCCTTGAGATCGGCCCCGCCGCAGAACGCATCGCCCGCGCCGGTCATGATCGCGACCCAGGCGTCTTCGTCGTCGCGGAACCGCAGCCACGCTGCGTTGAGGCCTTCGCGCATGGCACCGTTGATGGCGTTCTTCCGCTCGGGCCGGTTGTAGGTGATGGTCACCACGTGGCCCTGCTTCTCGTACAGAACCGGTTCGTCACTCATCGGAAGTCCCCCTGGACATGTGCTCGATCGATGCCCGAGTCAAGCGGGCGAACCGAGCCGGGGTCAAACCGCCCATGCCGCAAGCGCAAGAAATGGCGTTCGCTCGTTTGATCTGTTTCCATAGCGACAGTGAGCTCTCACGGCGACAACGCCCTTGCGGTTCGGGTACTTGGCGCCGTGTCGGTGGTTCGCGATCAGGCGGATCGGCCGCTGCGAGGCCAGGCAGCACAGGCACTCGTGCTGCTGGTTGCCGAGTATCCGCAGCGTGTCGACGTCGCCACGATCACCGAAATGCTCTGGCCAGGGTCCGAACCGAGCGACGTGCGACCGAACTTACGGGTCCTCTTGCACAAGTTGCGGTCCGGACTCGGTTCGGTCGAGGCGATCGCCTCGGTCGGTGACACCTGGCGCCTCGCTATCGAGGGGGAATCGATCGACAGTGTGCGGTTCGAGTCCGTGGTCACTGGCCCCGGCTCGCTCGATCTCGCGGCTCTTGATAGTGCGCTGTCGTTGTGGCGAGGCGACGCCGCAGGCGGATCGACCATTGACAATCTGCGCAGTTGGCAGACCCGCCTCGAGACGCTGCGCCTCGATACCGAAGAACGCCGAATCGAAGCGATGCTCACGCTCGGGCGAGCCGAAGCAGCCGCCGCCGAGGCCCGCATCCTCACCGACGCGCAGCCATACCGCGAGCGTCGTTGGGAGCTCCTCGTATTGGCGTTGTACCGGTCCGGACGCCAACGAGAAGCACTCGACACGGCCCGCGAGATTGCCGAGGTGTTGCGCAACGACCTTGGCATCGACCCTGGGCCCGGGCTTCGAG
>CALDGN010000455.1 GCA_937942965.1 uncultured Acidimicrobiales bacterium
GTCGAACCTGTTTTTCGACGAACGCAGCGATGACGAAATCGTCGAACATGCAGCAGCGCTCGTCGACGCTGCCCAAGATCGGCCTGGACCGACCCTGGTGGTCACGAACGAAGTCGGCCTCGGCCTGCACCCGGAAACACAGATGGGCCGTCGCTACCGTGACCTGCTCGGCAAGGTCAATCGCCGGGTCGCCGACCTTGCGGACACGGCGTTGTTCGTTGTCGCCGGACGTGCACTGGAACTCAAGGAAATCGAGACGACATGGTGACTTCTAACCCCACGAGCTCGTCGCTGCGAGATGAACTCTCCGCCATGGAGACCTATGACCAGCGTTCGGCTGACGCGACCGCCGAACGCGCTGCTTCGGTGCTTCGCCCCGGTGGGGCGCTCACCCAGCTCGACAATCTGGCCATTTGGGTCGCTGGATGGCAAGGAAGCGATCGCCCCGTCGTCGACGAACCCGCAGCGCTGGTGTTCGCCGGCGATCATGGGGTTGCCGCCGAGGGCGTGTCCGCGTACCCGGCCGAAATCACCGCTTCGATGCTCGCCGCCGTCGAACGTGGCCAGGCCACGATCAACGCCATCGCCGACACGATGGGCGCAACGGTCCGCGTGATTGACGTCGGCGTTGGCGCTCCGACCGGCAACATCCGCATCGAAGACGCCATGTCGCCCGAGCGATTCGCGCTTGTGTTCGAGGCCGGTCGCGACGCGGTGCGTGGCACCGAGACCGACCTGCTGGTGCTCGGCGAACTGGGCATCGGCAACACCACCGCTGCGGCCGCAGTGACCGCCGCGTTGCTCGGCGGCGACGTCGCCCCATTCGTCGGGCGCGGCACCGGTATCGACGACGACGCATTGGCCAACAAGGTCACCGTCGTCCAAGACGCCATCGCCCGCGTCGACGGACAAGACGATCCCATGGAGCTGCTCCGTCAGCTCGGCGGCACCGAACTCGTGGCCATGGCCGGAGCGATGGTCGAAGCCCGAGCGCAAGCAATTCCGCTGCTGCTCGATGGCTACATCGCCACTGCTCCTGCCGTCGCCCTGCACGCCGTGGACCCGTCGCTTACCGGGAACGTCCGCGCCGGCCATCGGTCGGCCGAGCCCGGCCATGGGCTCGCGCTCGAGCGGCTCGGGCTGGAGCCGCTGCTCACGTTGGACTTCCGCCTGGGCGAAGGGTCGGGCGCGATGACGGCAGTCCCTCTTGTGATGGCTGGCTGCGACGCAGTATCGAACGTCGCAACGTTCGACGAGTTCTTTGGGTCACAGCCCGGTGCAACCGATTCGTGATCTGCGCGTTGCCGTCGGTTTCCTGACCCGGATTCCGGTCGGCGACGTCAGCAACGGCGCTCCCGATTCGGTCCGACTGGCCGACGCCGTGCCTTGGTTCCCACTCGTGGGTGCTGGCATCGGGCTCGCGCAAGCCGGCATCTGGCGAGGATCGTTCGAACTCGTCTCGCCGCTCGTTGCCGCGGCGTTGGCCGTCGCCGCGGCCCTGCTGATCACCGGAGCGTTTCACCACGACGGGCTCGCCGATATCGCCGATGCCTTCGGCGGCGGGTGGACCGTTGAGCAACGCTTCGAGATCCTCAAGGATTCACGCCTGGGCACGTACGGGACCTCGGCGCTCACGATCGCGATCTTGATCGAGGTCGCAACGGTCGCCTCGTTCGACGCAACGACCGGGTTCCGAGCGATCATCGCTGCACATGCACTCGGTCGATCCGCGGCACTCGTTGCCATGCTGGTCGCCCCTGTCGCTGGCTACGGGCTCGGCGCGTCGTACACGCGCGACCTGTCGACACCGCGAGTCGTTGTCGGGGCGGCCGTTGGCATCGGCCTCACGGCATGGCTGTCGCCCGTGCTCTTCGTCTGGCCACTCATCGCTGCCGTCACCGCTACGTGTGCAGTCGTGCTTCTCGCCGTCCGCAAGATCGGCGGCGTGACCGGCGACGTGCTCGGCGCGATCACGGTGTGCGCGACGATCGGGTCGCTCGTCGCCACCGCAGCAACCATCTCCTAGGCGGCATTGCTTGGCCGGGCTGCACGACCCACCACGGCGGGGCCGTAATCGCTCGGCGGTAGCGTCGAGCCATGCGTGATGGAGTCGATCCGGCAACTTGGCTAATCGCGGGTGGTCGTACCCGGGCCCCTGGGCAGCCGCTCAACGTGGCACCTCAGCTGGCGTCGAACTACTACCTGCCTGCTGATCGTGACTACAGCCGGGCCAAAGGCACCGAGACCTCTGAAGCGTTCGAGACGTTGCTCGGCGGACTCGAAGGCGGCCGGGCCTTGGCGTTCGCGTCAGGCATGGGTGCCGCAGCCGCAGTGCTGAACCGGCTCGCCGCTGGCGAAACGCTCGCCATGCCGCTCGACCCGTACCACGGTGTCAAAGGGCTCGCTGAAGAAGCCGAAGCCCAAGGCCGCTGGAACGTCATGCGCATCGACCTGGCCGACACCGAGGCGTGGATCGAGGCCGCCGGAACGGCTGACTTGCTCTGGCTCGAAACACCCGCCAATCCGCTCATGACGGTCGCGGATTTGCCCGCGATCTGCGGCGCGCCCCGCAAGGACGGCACGATCGTTGCCGTCGACAGTACGTTCGGCACGTCGTTCTGCCAGCGACCGCTCGACCTTGGCGCCGACATCGTGATGCACTCGGCCACCAAGTTCATCGGTGGCCACTCGGACCTGCTCGCTGGTCTGCTGATCACCACCGACGATGCGCTCTACGACGAGCTGCACACCCGCCGTCTGCTCCACGGCGCATCGATCGGGGCCATGGAGGCGTTCCTCGCCATCCGCGGAGCACGCACGATGTCGCTCCGCATGGAACGAGCCCAGGCCAATGCGATGGAACTCGCCCAGCGCCTTGAGGCCAGCGACGACGTTGCGGCCGTGCGTTACCCGGGCCTGGAGTCGCATCCGACCCACGCCAATGCGGCGAAGTTCATGACCGGGTGGGGCGCCATGATCTCATTCGAGACGGTCGGAAGCCCCGAACGTGCCGCCGCAATCTGTGAGCGGATCGAGATCATCAACCATGCCACCAGCCTCGGTGGCATTGAGTCGACGATGGAACGCCGCGCTGCGGTCGCAGGTCAAGAGGACATTCCACCGACGCTCATTCGGTTGTCGGTCGGCTGCGAAGACATCGAAGACCTGAGTAACGATCTCGCCAACGCCTTCGCAGTCACCCGCGATATCTAGCCGAGCGCCTACCTGAGACTGATCGTGACGAGGTCGGTTGCGGCCTCGAGTTCCACATCAGGAAGCGGCGTGATGGTGCGTCGTCGCCCAACCATCTGGGCTGTCCACGCGGCGCCGTCAGGGTCGACGAAGACTGCTTTTGCGCGCATGACGGAGTCGTCGAGGCCGTCAAGGATCGCTTCGACATCAGCGACAGAAATCGGCTGGTCGAGCGCAACCCGTCCGACCTCGTGGCGGTCGAACAAGGTCGAGTCGGGCACGTCGGCGACACCGCCTGGCCGGCGCCCTCCGATGCGCAAGAGCGTCGTGATGAGCGAACCGTCGGCGGCATCGATCACCGGCACGTCACCGCCGATCTCCGCGAGGTGGTCGCGAAGGACGTCTTCTGACGCAGCGCCGTCGACCTCGAGCTTGGTGATGGCGACCATGTCTGCCGCACTCACTTGGGCTCGCACCATCTGGCCGATCTCATAGCGCTCGGTCAACTCCAGGATCTGATCAGCCGCCACCAGCGTCAAGAGCCCGTCGAGCTTGAAGCCGGCGGTGCGGCCCCACGGCAGCACCCGACTCGGGTCGGCGACCCCGCTCAACTCGACGACCAGATGATCAGGCGGGGTTTCTCTCGCCCGAATCTGATCAAAGGCTGCGCCGAACCCGTCGACCAACGAGCAGCACACACAACCGTCGTTCAGCTCGATCGTGTCGCCCGAGTGGCGCTTGATGAGCTTGGCATCGACATTGATCTCGCCGACATCGTTGACGAGCACTGCGATCGGCCGATCGGTCGTCGCGAGCACGTTATTGATCAGGGTCGTCTTCCCGGCGCCGAGATAGCCAGACACAAACGTCAATGGCACACGTCGGCCGTCCCACGGGAGGAACTCTGGTTCCTGGTAGCGCATCGCCCGAGAGGTTATGTCGTTCGGCGCCCAGTCAGGAGTCGACGAGCGCCATGTGCCAGCATTTCGCCATGATCGATCTCAGTGGCAAGACCTTCATCGTGACCGGCGGCAACGGAGGGATCGGCTTGGGCATGGCCGAAGGCATCGTGATGGCGGGTGGGTCCGTCGTGGTCTGGGGCCGCAACGCAGACAAGAACGGTGCCGCAGTCGAGACGTTGCACGCTCTCGGCGGTCAAGCGACGGCGCACGTATGCGACGTCAGCGACGAAGAGCAAGTCGTCGAAACGATGCGGCGGTCGGTCGAGGACTTCGGACGCCTCGACGGGCTCTTCGCGAACGCGGGCCGAGGCGGCACCGGCACGCCGTTCCTGGAGCTGCCGCTCGAGGAGTGGCGAGCGGTCATGGACGTCAACCTCGACGGCGTGTTCCTTCAGCTTCGCGAGGCCGGCAAGGTGCTCGTCGAGCAGGGCGAGGGCGGAAGCCTGGTCGCGGTGTCGTCGACCTCGGCGATCCACGGCGCAGCTGGCAACGAGGCCTACGGCACGGCCAAGACGGCGCTCAACGGACTCGTTCGAGCGCTCGCCGTTGGCTTCGCCCGCTATGGCATCCGAGTGAACTCGCTCCTGCCAGGTTGGACGATCACCGAGCTGGCGTCAGGCGGCTACGAGAACGACAAGTTCCGAGACGCCACGGTGAAGCGCACGCCGGTCCGCCGGTGGGCCGAACCGGCTGAGTTCCGCCAGGTTGGTGCATTCCTGGCCGACCCGTCGCAGACGTATCACACCGGCCAAGAAATCTGTGTCGACGGTGGCTACACCGTTTTCTGATCTCGGCGCTGCGCCTGGAGCCAGTCGTTCAGCTCAACCGGCAGTGGCGCCTGACAGTCCATGCCCAAGCTCAGGTCGCAACGACACTTGAGGTGATGCAGCTCGGCCCAATGGTCGAGCAGTGCAGCGCGCAGCGCCGATACCTCGTCAGTCGCTCGGCGGCGGCGTTCGTTGCGTTCGAGCGCCTTCCAGATCAACTCGCCCTGCTCGCTCGGTGACCCCTTTGGGGTACAACGCTGCTGGTCGAGATGGATAACGGTTGCTGTTTGCGTGTCCACTGGCCTCACCTTGACGGGACCCGGTACCGCGGGCGTACCAGCAGAACCCGCTCTGAGAAGACCTTTGGCACCCCATTTGGGTGGACATCGCACGCAATGGCGTCGATCGACCACACTGTGCGCATGGTTCTGCGAAGTTCTGCCTCGTTCCAGCTCGATGACCGGGTGGCCGTCGTCATTGGCGGCACGGGGGTGCTTTGTGGCCGGATGGCTGCTGCTCTCGCTGACGCCGGAGCCACAACGGTCATCGTGGGCCGCAACGTGGACAAGGGCGAGGAGGCTGCGGCACAGCTGCAGGCCGAGGCCGAAGGCCGATCGGTCGAGTTCGTTGCGTGCGACGTGTCTCAACGCGACGACATCGCTCAGCTCGCGGCGACCGTGCTCGAACGGCACGGCAATGTCGATGTGCTGGTGAACGGGGCCGGTGTCAATGCGGCGACCCCGTTTCTCGACATCGGCGACGATGAGATGGAACACATCGTGGCCATCAATCAGCTGGCCGTCGTCCGGGCCTGCCAAGAGTTCGGTCGCCACTTCGTCGCCCGGGCCGAGTCCGAGGGGACTGGCGCCAGCATCATCAATGTCGGAAGCGCATCAGGGCTGCGGCCGCTGTCTCGGGTCTTCACCTATTCGATGACCAAGGCAGCGATCCACAACCTCACCAAGAACTTGGCTCGCGAGTGGGGGCCGCTGGGCATCCGGGTCAATGTGCTCGTCCCGGGCTTCTTCCCGGCCGAGCAGAACCGCAAGATCCTGAG
The DNA here is from genome assembly GCA_937942965.1 of uncultured Acidimicrobiales bacterium. Lineage (GTDB taxonomy): Bacteria > Actinomycetota > Acidimicrobiia > Acidimicrobiales > UBA10347 > UBA10347. Next base: position 5,979 of record CALDGN010000455.1, read on the forward strand.
CCCCGACCGGGTCGACTCGATCCTCGGTCACACCCCGCTCGGCCGATTCGGTGAAGCAGACGAGCTCGCCGGGGCGACGTTGCTGTTGGCGAGCGACGCCGGCCAGTTCATCACTGGTGCGGAGATCGTCGTCGACGGCGGCTTCGATGCCGTCACCATCTAAGCGAAGCCGATGACCGACTTCTTGCACGACGAGTTCTTGCTCACATCCGACACTGCGGTCGAGTTGTACGAGGTAGCAAAGACCCAGCCGATCGTCGACGTCCACAACCACCTCGTGCCCGGCGACATCGCGAGTGATCGCACCTGGGCGACCATCGCCGGGTTGTGGCTCGATGACGATCACTACAAGTGGCGGGCCATGCGCCTGGCCGGAATCGATGAGCAGCTCATCACGGGTGATGCCGACCCGGCCGACCGGTTCGCTGCCTGGGCACAGACTCTGCCTCGGCTCATCGGGAACCCGCTCTATGTATGGACCCACTTGGAGCTGCGTCGCGTGTTCGGCGTAACCGAATCGCTGGGACCATCGACGGCTGAGGCCGTGTACGCCGCGGTCAACGAACAGCTCGGGGACTGGTCAGCGCAAACGATGCTGGCTCACTTCGGCGTCGAGTTCGTCGCAACGACCGACTCGCCGATCGACGATCTTGCGGACCACGGAGCGCACCGTGCGAGCGGGGCATCGCCGACGATGGCCCCGACGTTCCGTCCCGACAGCGCACACGGTCTGCTCGCGAATCCCGAGGAATGGAACGCCTGGATCGACGAACTCGAGTCGGTCGAGGGCGTGACGATCAGTGACCTCGACTCGCTGGTGTCGGCATTGCGATCAGCCCACGCTCGGTTTCGAGCCGCCGGGTGCAAAGCAAGCGACCATGGCCTCGCCGCGTTGCCTGATCGCCCCCGTGATCCCGAGGCGGCAGACGGCGTGGTCCGGCGGGCTCGTTGGGGCGAACCGATCACCGACGACGAAGCGGATCTCGTGCTGCTCGAAGTCATGCACCTCACGGCGACGCTCGCTGTTGAGCACGAGCTTGTGATGCAGCTGCATCTGGGACCGCTCCGCAATGTGTCGCCAAGCCTGATGGCGACGGTCGGACGTGATGCCGGCGCTGATGTCATGGGCGACCGTCCACAGGCCGCAGGACTCGCTCGCTTTCTCGGCGACCTTGATGCTGCCGAGACGCTGCCGCGGACGATCCTCTACAACCTGAACCCGGCCGACAACGAGCTGTTCGTCTCAATGGCCGGCGCCTTTGCCCGTGGCGGCACCGAGTCGCAAGTGCAGTGGGGGCCGCCGTGGTGGTTCAACGATCACGATGAGGGCATGCGCCGCCAACTCGATGTGCTTGCCCAGATCGGGCAGCTCGCCGGGTTCGTCGGGATGTTGACCGATTCTCGATCGATCTTGTCGATGACCCGCCACGAACTCTTCCGCCGTGTCTTGTGCTCCAAGGTCGGCGATCAGGTCGAGGTTGGCTTGTACCCCGGAGATGCGCATCATCGGGCCGAGCTCAACGAGATGATCGTCGGCATCTGCTCTGGCAACGCCAAGCGCTTCTTCGGGCTCGTATGACTGGCCCGCTCCTCGTGGTGATGGGCGTCGCCGCGAGCGGCAAGTCCACCGTCGGCGAAGCGCTCGCTTCTGCACTCGGTGTCGGCTTCCTGGATGCCGACGATGCACATCCGCAAGCCAACGTCGACAAGATGGCGGCCGGGACGCCGCTCACCGACGAGGACCGCTGGCCGTGGCTCGCCCGCTTGACGCGAGAGATGGCTGACGCCGATGCGGGGCTCGTCATTACCTGTTCTGCCCTCAAGCGCCGCTACCGCGACCAGCTCCGCTGGGCTGGCGACGTGCGATTCGTATTCCTCGATCCGTCGCGTGACGAGATCGAGCGGCGCATCAACGAACGTGAAGACCATTTCATGGGCCCGGCGATGGTTGAGTCGCAGTTCGCTGCGCTCGAACGCCCGGCCGTAGACGAGCACGACATCGTGCACATCGACGGAGCGCCGACGCTCGAAGTAATCGTCGCCGAGGTGCTCGCTGGTCTTCCCGAAAGCGCGAGCCGTCCGAGTGCGATGCTCCGCATCGGCGGGCCGAACCACGTGATCGATGGCACCGAGCTCGCCACCCACATTGGATGGCTCGCCGACACGGTCATCGCCGGAGCGTCGAGCCAGCGAGTCCTGCTCGTGCCGCCGGACCACACCCGTCTCTACTCAGGCGCTGGGGCCATCACCGCGCAGCTGTTCGAACTGCTGGTCGCCGATGGGCACCGCGTGCAGGTGCTGCCAGCGCTCGGCACGCACACACCCATGGACGCCGAACAGCGGGCGCTCATGTTCGGTACCGCGATCCCTGACGAGGCCTATCTCCTGCACGACTGGCGCACAGGTCTCGTCGACATCGGTGAGATCAGCGCAGCCGAAGTCGCTGCGGTGAGCGGCGGCCGATTCGACCAGCCCATCCCCATACAGGTCTCCGAGCATCTCTTTGACGGCTACGACGCGATCGTCTCCATCGGGCAGGTCGTGCCGCACGAGGTGATTGGCCTCGCCAACTACACCAAGAACATCGTCATCGGGCTTGGTGGCGCCCCGACCATCCATCGCAGCCATCAGCTCGGTGCGCTCTGTGACATGGAGACGATCATGGGGCGGGTGACCACCCCCGTGCGCCAGGTCATCGACACCGCGTTCGATCGATTTCTTGCCGACCGACTACCGATCTTCTTCGCGCTCACTGTCATGGAGGAGACCGCTGCTGGCATCCAACACCGCGGCCTGACGGTCGGAAGCGGGGGAGGAGCGAGCACTGCCGGTGCGGCATTCCTCGACGCAGCCGAGCTTGCGCAAGCGGTCAATACGACTCGGGTCGACGAGCCATGGTCACGGGTGTCGTGCTGGCTCGACCCAGACGAGTTCCACAGCACCTGGCTCGGCAACAAGTCCGTCTATCGAACCCGTATGGCCATCGCCGACGACGGCGAGCTCATCGTGCTCGCTCCTGGTGTGAGCCGCTTCGGCGAGGACGACCACATCGACGAGCTCATTCGTCGACACGGCTACCGGGGTACGCCGGCGACTCGGGCGGCGCTCGTCAGCGATCCCGAACTCGCAGCCAGCCTGAGTGCGGCTGCCCACCTCATCCACGGCAGCAGCGAGGGACGATTTCGAATCGTCTACTGCACGGATCCCGACGCGGGCGGTCTGACCCAAGCCGAGGTCGAGTCGGTCGGGTTCGAGTGGCGCTCGCTGCGTCGCGAACTCGCCGACCTTGGGGTCGATGGCACGACCCCAACGGGCCCGCGTATCGACGCGAGCGGCGACCGCTTCGAACACATCGCCAACCCTGCGCTCGGCCTATGGACGAGTTCGCCGATCGAGTGAGTAGTGCTAGCCGCGGTCTTGACGATCGCACCTGATCCCGGAAGCGTCGATCGACACGAAGCCTTCGTCGTGCCATTCCCACGCTGCGACGCCGTCCTTGTCGAGGTCCACAACCACGAGCGCTTCGTTGGCATCGCCCCCCAGCCATGGACAACGTCCAGTGCCCGGTGAGATGACGACCTGATCCGTGCCGATCTGGAGCCGCATCGTTTCGCGAATCTGCCACGTGCCATCGTCGAGTCGATCGCTCAGGATCAGGTCATAGACAGCCCCGTACTCGCGAACGAATCGAGCAAGGGCGACCGTCGGCTCACCGTTCTGGTCGACCTCGACGACGCCGCTGCCGCTGCCGGCGCGAATGGCATCGATGCCGAGCAGCTCCGCAAGGGCGTCCCACGGATCACCATGTCGCTCGCCGATGAACGGCGCGAGCTCAGCTGGGTTCGCTGTCAGCCGAGGCAGCGGTCCAACGCGATCTGCGACCGGAGCGGCTCGCAGATTCTCTGCCCGAGCCCAACCCGCTGGCGTCAGCGGATCGCGGCCTTCGGTCAAACGCACCCACGTCGCTCCCGCAGCGTCGACCGTCGCGTCGCCGACAACGCCCGCAGTCACGCCGCCGGAAAGGTCGATCGAGCGCAGGGTCGGTGCATTGTCGGTTGGCGCGGTACGGAGCATGACTCGGCCATCTGCGGTGACGTTGCCGGTGATGCGGGTCGACTCGGCCGAGCCGGCGTCAGCGAAGAACTCGATGATGTTGCCGAAGGCGATGACCTCGCCGTTCGCATCACGTTCGACGCGTTGCACCGTGCAGAAATTGTCGCTGGCGCACCGCACTGCGTTTCCGGCTGCATCGTCTTCGAGGTAGATGAAACGGTCCGTGTCGAGCCCAAAGGCATCGAGCGGGAAGTTGCCACTGAAGAGCCAGACGTCGCCGAGGAACACGGGCTCGAGGCCGAGGCGAGCGTTCTCTTCGAGATTGATCGAGGCGGCAACGAGGCGGTGGGCGCCATCGCGCTCGATGCGAGCGAGCGGCGTTGCTTCGTTCGGGCCCCACCAGTCCACTCGGCCTTGCCTGCCCGAAGGCGGCCCAAAGTAGGCCGTCATCAGATCGATGACAGGCTCGATCCTGCTTCCGAACGGGTACGTCCCGGTCCCGTAGGTGCCAACGCCCAGCGTGCCGATGTGAGGAACGTCAACCCAAGGCCCGCTGCGGTCGAACTCGGAATAGGGAATCGTCTCGTCTTCGCCCGTTGGCGTGACGGTCGGTTCGGGGGTAGGGACCGGTGTTCCTGGTAGCGAGGTCGGCGTCGGCTCAGGCCGGATGTCGGGATCGACCGTCGAGTCGACGCGCAGGTCGATGCCAGTGCGGGCGAGCCCGTCGACGACACCGACGGGCGTGGCGTCTTGGCAGAAAAGGGCGTCGCGGTAGCACCAGAGGTCGTCGCCGACCGCTCCGGGCTGGAACGAGACCTCGTAGTTGCCGGTCGGCAGGCCCGGGATCTCGTAATTGCCGTCATCGTCGGTTGTTCCACACGCCGACACGTCGGATACAGGAAGGCGAACAACACAAACGAATTCGCCGCCGACGGGTACCCCGTCGACCGTCAACCGTCCGGACACACTTCCGCTCGGCGCCGCCGTTGTTGCGGTCGGCGTCGGGAACGATGCGGAGAACACCGCGTCCATCGCCATGTCGATGAACGACACAATCTCGTTGCGGGCCACACCGATTCGCTGCGGGCTGTCGCAGGACAACGTGCCGTAGCAGTTGTCCGTGAACCGTCGACTCGGGTCGGACACGGTCACCGTGTAGTTGCCGGGCTGAAGCCCACGGATCGTGTAGCTGCCGTCTTGGGCACTGAATGCGCACCGCTCAAAGCTCGGGAACGATCGTTGGGCGCAGACGCTTGCTCCAAAGACCGGCTCACCGTTCGACAACACGGTGATACGACCACTCATCGCAGCCTCGAAGTCGCCCAGCGGCGGCGTCGGCGTTGGCGGGACAGGGGTCATGGTGGCGTCGATTGGCAGTGATGTCGGTGTCGCGGTCGGAGTGAGGGTTGGCGTTGGAGCGAGGGTTGGCGTTGGAGTGATGGTGGGCGTGATCGGAGGAGTTGGCGTCGGGGTGTTGGTCGGCGTGGGCGTCGGCGGGGTCCCTGGCGGAGGCTGCATAACGGCATTGATGTTCTCGAAGTCGTCGATCGATGCGATGCCGAGCCAGGTCGGTTCGTCGCAGGACGTCGACTGCCAGCACTGTTCGACGAATCGTCCCGGCGCACTGAATTGCACGCGGAAGTTGCCTGACGGAAGTGGCGAAATCACATAGCGGCCACTGCTGTAGGTCGTCACGCAGCTGGTGTGGGGGAGCGAGATCGCACACACCTCGACCCCGCTGGCGGGCAAGCCATTACCGCCATCGGTGACCGTGCCGGCGATCAGGCCTGCGTTTGGTGTCGGCGTCGTCGTAAGGAAGGGCTCAACCTGCTGAGGAGGCTGCGCACCTGCTTCGCCGCCAGCACTCGTGAGGAACGCCGCGGCTGCGATGATCGCTCCGATCGCGAGCAGCACGGATTGCTTCGCGGTCCACCGCATGATTTGAGACTACGCGATTAGCGGTAGATGTGCTCTACGTCACAGACGCTCGATGGAATGGGAGAACCCCTCGGGGTGGTTGCACCTTGCCTTGGACACGTACCAGGCTGATCAGATCAGCGACGCCAACGAACCCGATCATTACAACCCAGACCACGACGACTTCTGGGATGCCTTCGACGAAGCAGAGGAGTGGGCGGCCAACCGACCCCGGCCTTGGTATCACCGCGTCGGCGTGATCATCGCAGGGCTCTTCATCCTCGGCATGTTGGCCACGAGCGCGCTGCTTCCCTGGGGCCAATTCGTGGACCGCATCGACAATGTCGAAGGGCCAATCGAGATCCAACAGGTCGCCGACGAGACCGTTGCCGAATCGCCTTACGGCTGGCTGGTCGAAGACGTGCGCATCCGCGACATCGTTCCGAGCGGCGTCGGAGGGTTCGTACACAGCGCCCCAGGTGACGGGATCATCACCATCGACCTCATTGGCTGGGACCCCGAAGAGCTGCGGTCGACCGTCGCCCACGAGATCGGCCACCTACTCGACTTCGCAGCCCGAACTACCGACGGCGACGCCCGCAACGGGCTCGAGACCGAGGTCTGGGCCGAGTGTGCGGCCGTCGACGCCGGATTCCGGCGCACCGACCCTGGCAGCGCCACCCAGCAATACCGCTGCACGCCGGATGAACTCGAGCAATACCGGTTCTCGGTCAGCCTGCTTGGCGAGGTGTGCGCTCCGTGGAACGGCGAGTGCCGAGTCGTCACGCCAATCGGCAGCTGAGGCCAATCGGTAGCGACCACCACCGACGATACGGTTCGACCATGCGCTTCATCTGGAGACGATTTCTGCGGCGATTCACGCTGATCGGCCGCGTGCTCGACGGCTTCTTGCTCGCTGGTGTTGCCCTCCGATTCGCACATCGCAAGGGCTGGGTCACCGACGACCTCATGCGCTCTGTTGGGCTCGAAAGCTCAATCGCTCCCTCGGGTGGGGCCGCAGGCGGCGAGACTGCCCTGGGCCTGAGTGCCCTCTGGCGCGTCTGGCGCCGCCGCCGACTGCGTCGCTAGGTACGTGGGTCGCTAGTTACGTGGGTCGCGAGGTACGTGGGTCGCTGAGTAACGGGGCCGCTAGGTGACGGGGTCGAGCTCGCCGGTCACCACGTCGTAGACGAAGCCGCTGACGTTGCTCGTCTCGGGGATGTAGGGCGAGAGCTCGATGCGCTTGATGCTTTGGCGCACGTCGTCGTGTGGGTCGCGGAATGACTCGAGCGCCCACGGAGGGCGAACGCCCAGGTCGGCCTCGAGGTCGGCGTTGAACTCATCCTCGCTCAGGTTCTGCAAGCCGCAGTCGGTGTGATGGATTACCAAAATCTCTTCAGTGCCCAACGCTCGCTGCGACAGACACAGTGAACGAATTGCGTCGTCAGTGACGGCACCACCCGCGTTGCGAATGATGTGCGCCTCGCCGTTCTCCAGCCCAAGCATGGCGAAGACGTCGATCCGTGCATCCATGCAGGTCACGATCGCGACCTTGCGACTCGGGTTCTTGTGCAGGCCTGACGCATCGAAGTCAGCCGCTCGGGCGGCGTTGCGGGACACGAAGTCGTCAACGTTGGGGAAGGGGTGCTGAGCCATGGCCGAAACGTACTGAACGGCGTCGGCCCTGCGACCCCTCGACCGAAAGAAACTGCGAGCCTGGCAAGGCTGGGCCAAATCGACCAGAAGGGGAAAAACAGGCAATCTTTCGAACAGAAAAGCAGCCATTCTTTTGCCTCTGGTCGGAAGAACGTGGATCATTCCGGGTCACAGTCCGTGAAAGTAGGCGTCACAGTGCCGAAACTCGATACGTCAACCACAGTTCTCCTCCCTAGGAGCGTCAATGACGACGTACAACGACACCATTCAGGACTTCTCGAGTGCCATCGAGGCTGGCGGCGAGACATGGGGCGCGATTAGCCCCGAGTACGCCGCTCGCATGAGCTTGCAGAACCGGTTCCACACCGGTCTGGACATCGCCAAGTACACGGCGAAGATCAT
>CALDGN010000456.1 GCA_937942965.1 uncultured Acidimicrobiales bacterium
CGTTCACCGGCCACGAACAGAACTTGCTGCGCCCTCCCGAGAGCCCGCAGCTCGATTACGAAGGCGAGATCGTCGTTGTCATCGGCACAGGCGGTCGTCGCATCCCAGTCGCCAGCGCCCGTGACCACATCGCTGGGCTCACGCTTGGGAACGAAGGCACGATTCGCGACTGGGTTCGCCACGCCAAGTTCAACGTCACCCAAGGCAAGAACTGGCTGTCGACTGGCGCCATCGGCCCGCACCTGGTCACGATGGACGAGATCGGCGACCTCGAAGATCTGCATCTCACGACGCACGTCAATGGCGAGCTTCGCCAAGACGATCATCCCCGCACGATGAAGTACTCGATCGAGTACCAGATCCACTACCTGTCGACCTTCACCGAGCTTCGTCCCGGCGACATCATCTTCTCGGGCACGCCTACTGGTGCGGGCGCACGCTTCGACCCGCCAGTGTGGCTCGTGCCCGGCGATGTCGTCGAGGTGTCGGTCCCCGAACTCGGCACGTTGCGCAACACCGTCGCTGACGAGTTCCCCGGCGGCAGCGACCACGTCGCGCCTGAGCCGCAATGACGTCTAAGGTCTCGGTCGAGAACCCCGCTGCCGCTGCGGGCGAAGCGACTGAGATCCGCGCGTTCACCGCTTCGCTTCCGATGGCGTTGCTGCAAGCACGCGAATCTGCGATGCGGCTCTTTCGGCCGATGCTGGCCGAGCACGACCTCACCGAGCAGCAATGGCGTGTGCTTCGCGCGTTGGCGGCCGAGGCCGAGCCGCTCGAAGTCGGCGAGATTGCAGACGCGACGTTCTTGCTCGGACCGAGCCTGACCCGCATCCTGGCGAACCTCGCCGACCGAGGCCTCGTCAATCGCCAGCCGGTCGCCGACGACGCCCGCCGCGCAGCAATCTCGCTCACGACGTCGGGGCTCGAGCTCGTCGCCACCGTTGCCCCGCACAGTGAACGCATCTACGCCGAGATCGAAGCTGCCTTTGGCGCAGCCGAACTCGGCGACCTGATCTCTCGCCTCAACGACCTACGAACTGACTTGGGAACCCTGGCATGACCATCAATCCAGAAGCCGCAGCAGCCGAAGCCGCGATGTTCGACGAGGCCGAACGCTCGGCCCAGCAGATGCGCCAGAGCACCGAGGCGTACCCCGATCTCACGATCGACGACGCGTATGTCATCCAAGCCGAGTGGCAGAAGCTCAAGCTCGCTCGAGGCGAGAAGCTCGTCGGCCACAAGATCGGTCTGACCAGCCGAGCCATGCAAGCGGCAATGAACATCGAGACGCCGGACAGCGGGTTCTTGACCGACAAGATGGTCTTCGAGCCGGACAGCGAACTGGTCGCCGCCGATTTCTGCGACCCGAAGCTCGAGGTCGAGCTGGCGTTCGTGTTGGCCGAGGATCTCGCAGGCGCCGACCTGAGCGTCGACGACGTGCTCGACGCCACCGAGTACGTGGTCCCCTCGATCGAGCTCATCGCCGCTCGCAGCTTCCGGCGCGATCCGAACACGGGACGCACCCGCACGGTGATCGACACGATCTCGGACAATGCGGCCAATGCCGGCATCATCAGTGGCGGCGAGCGAGTGGCCCCGACAGATGTCGACCTTCGTTGGGTGAGTGCACTCGGCAGCCGCAACGGCATCGTCGAAGAGACGGGTGTGGCCGCCGGTGTGCTCGGCCATCCGGCCAAAGGGATTGCCTGGCTGGCTCGCCGCTACCACGAGCAGGGACTCACGCTCGAGGCGGGGCAGATCATCCTCGCCGGTTCGTTCACCCGCCCGATCGACATTCGCCCGGGCGACGACTTCCACTTCGACTACGGACCACTTGGCAGCTTCGGGCTGCGTTTCAACTAGGCCAGTGGGTTTCAGCTAGGACAGGGGGCGCGATGAGCGACAACAAGTACCACCAGGAACGACTCGAACGCCCGGCTCCTCCTCCCGGCTGTCCGATGCACGCCACGTGGAGTCCGCTCAACGAGGACTACCTCGACGAGCCGTATCGCATCGCCGCTGAGCTTCGAGACGCACATCCGGTGTTCTACGCCGAAGAGCTCGGCTATCTGGTTGTCACCAAGATGGAGGACCTCGAACGGATCTTCGCCGACCATGAGACCTTCGCGTCGGTGAACGTGCAGGACCCCGTGTTCCCGCTGGCGGCCGAGGCTCAGGCCGTGCTGGCCGCACCGGACTTCAACCCGACAGCCGTCATGTCGAACCGGCCCGAGCCCGACCACGGCAAGATCCGCAAGTACACGCGGCAGGGTTTTTCGAACTCGCGCATCAAGACGCTCGAGCCGTTCATCCGCCGACGTGGCAACGAACTCATCGACCAGATGCTCCGGTCCGGTTCGCCGATCGAAATTGTCGATGCACTCGCCTTTCCGCTGCCGGGCGAAACCGTGTTCCGCTTCATCGGGTTCCCCGAAGCCGACGACGAGATGCTCAAGCATTGGTGCGGTGACCGCAAGGCGTTCTCGTGGGGCAAGCCCACCGGGCAGGAGCAGACCGAGATCGCCGAGCAGATGCTCGCCTATTGGCGCTACTGCCGCGACTTCACCGCCGCAAAGCAGGCCAACCGCGGCGACGACTTCGCCAGCGAGCTGCTCACCGGCCACGAGGAGAACCCCGACGACATGACCTATCGAGAGGTCGAGTCGATCGTCTACGGGCTCAGCTTTGCGGGGCACGAGGCCGTCACTGCACTGATCTGCAACACGCTGCAGTGCCTACTCCCCCGCCGCGAGGTGTGGGCCGAGATCGTCGCCGACCCATCGCTGATTCCGAACGCGATCGAAGAGGTCCTGCGGTGGCATTCGTCGCAGATTTCGTGGCGTCGCCTGACGACGGTCGATACCGAAATCGGCGGCTACGACGTGCCCGCCGGAACGCAGATCTTTATGAACTTCGCGTCGGCGAACCGCCAGTCCGACATCTTCGACAATCCCGACGAGTTCGACATTCACCGTCCGAACGCGGCGCACCACATCAGCTTCGGCAAGGGCGTGCACTATTGCCTTGGCGCCAAGTTCGCCAAGATGGAAGCCCAGCTCGTGACCGAGATGCTCGCCGAACGGATTCCGTCGCTTCGACTTGTTGAGGACCAGGACATTTCGTACTTCCCGAACATCACGTTCCGAGGCCCGAACACGCTTCAGGTTGCGTGGGACTGATGGCAGCCGTTCGCCTGTTTCCGGGACTGGTGACAACCTGTGCGCTCTTCTTCGTCGCGATTGCGATTGGGCGCTGGCGCATCGACTACGAAGCGGACGGCACGTGGATCGATCCATCGAGCGGCCAGGTGTACGACACCGCCGGGCGCCTGGGCTACACGATCGGCGCACTGGTGTTGTGCGTCGCCGCATTCATCACCATCCTGCTGACCGTGCGACGCGGCAGCCGAGCATGACCGAGCGGCGCATCAGACGGTTACCGGTCATGCTCTCTTGCTGAACGAGCCCGTTGGCGGGATGAGCGAGCGGGAACTCGTCGTCTACCTCGCCGTCATTTCCAGCCTGCCAGCGCTGGCGATCGACATGGTGCTGCCCGCGTTCACCGATATGCGGCCCGAGTTTTCGCTCGCCGACGACTCGACGCAACTCTCGCTCGTCATCACGCTGTTCTTCTTCGGCATGGCGATGGGCTCGGTCACGTGGGGCGCACTCAGCGATGCGCTCGGGCGTCGCCGCACTGCAGTCGCCGCGCTGTTGACCTACGCCGTCGGGGCCACGCTTGCGATGACCGCCTCGTCGCTCACGGTTCTGTTCATCGCTCGCATCTTGTGGGGCTTCGGCGCTGGCGGCTCACGGGTTACAACCCAAGCGATCGTCCGGGACCGATACGAGGGCACGGCCATGGCGCGAGTCATGACCCTCGTGCAGGCGACCTTCTTCTTCGCCCCGATAACTGCACCGCTTATCGGAAGCGGCCTGCTTGCGCTGGGCTCGTGGCGCTGGATCATGGGATTCGGCGTGGTGACTGCGTCGATCGGTCTGCTCTGGACGACCCGGTTCACCGAGTCGCTCCCGCCGGAGCGACGACGCCCTTTGCGCCTCGGACCGGTGCTCGCCGGATTCGTTTCCGTGGCCAAGACACCCGTGACGCGTTGGTACGGGCTGTCGCTCATGTTCGGGACGGCCGCGTTCTTCAGCTTCTTGGCCAGCACCGAGTTCGTGTTCTCGTCGGTCTACGAACGAGAGGACGTGTTCGTTTGGTTCTTTGTCGGCGTGAGCGTGTTCTTCGCTTCGGCCGCAATCACCATGAATCGCCTACTGCGCCGATGGGAAGCCCGGCCGCTCGGCATCGCCTGCGGCTGCTGGTTCCTCAGCTTCTCGATCCTGATCTTGATCGTCGTCGCGCTTGGCGACGGCGTGCCGAACTTCTGGGTCTTCATCGTGGTCTTTGGGCTGACCAACGCCGGACATGTCGCCTACATCGCGGTCGCCAACAGCCTGGCGCTGCAACCCATGGCGGCGATGGCAGGCACCGCATCGGCTGCGCTCACGTTCACCTCGACCACCGTTGGCGCAGTGCTCGGCAACCAGATCGATCGTCGTATCGACGACACGATCTGGGCCCTCGGCATCGGTTACGTCGTGTATGCGATCTGTGCCTTCAGCATGCAGATGCTTGGGGTGCGTGCCAGTCGCGCCGAGGACAACGAGGAGTCAGTCGTCGAGTAGCTCGGCCTTGACCTGGCGCTTGAGGAACTTGCCGTTCGCATTGCGAGGCAGCGACTCAGTGCGGAACCAGATGTGGGCCGGGACCTTGAACTTGGCGATCCGTTCAGCCACGAATGCCTGGATGTCCTCGGTGCCTACCTCGGCACCTTCGTCGATGACGATGCACGCGCCGACCGCTTCGCCGAGTCGCTCGTCGGGCACACCGAAGACGACGTTCTCGACCACGGCGGGATGATCGAAGATGGCCGACTCGACCTCGGAGCAGTAGACGTTTTCGCCACCGCGCAAGACCATGTCCTTGGCCCGGTCGACGATGAACACGAAACCGTCCTCGTCGATGCGGGCGATGTCGCCGGTGTTGAACCAGCCGTCGCGGATCGCGTCGGCTGTCGCCTCGGGCTTGTTGAGGTAGCCCTTGATCACGACGGCGCCGCGCACACAGAGCTCGCCGACCGTGTCGGGCGCAGCTGGCAAATCGTTGCCGTCGGCATCGACCAGCTTGGCGTCGAGCGTCGGCACGATCGGGCCGCAGGATTCAGGCTTGTCCTCGAACAACTTCGCCGCGACCGCGGTGACGATGCCGTGGGTTTCGGTCAGGCCGTAGCCGGTGCCTGGCGTGCGTCCGTTCTGGCCGATCTTGGAGACGAGGTCCGGCTGGACTTGCGCACCGCCGCCGCTCAGGCTGTCGAGCGAGGACAGGTCACGTGTTTCCCAATCGGGATGCGACATGAGCTCGCGGGACATGACGGGCACGCCGCCGCTGCGGGTGATCTTCTCTCGCTCGATCAGTTCGAGGGCGCGGCCAGCATCCCACTTGTACATGAGCACGATCGTGCCGCCAGCGAGCGTGATCGGATGCAGGCCGCAGTTGCAGGCCGTGACGTGAAAGAGCGGTGTTGGCGCGAGCGATACCGCTCGGGTCGGCTCGGGCGCTTCGTCACCGTGCAGCGCGCTCGCTGCGGCGGTGCCGAGCGCCGCCATAAACGCAAGGTTCATCAGATTGGTGACCGAGCCCCGATGCGTGAGCTGCGCGCCCTTGGGGAACCCGGTGGTTCCCGAGGTGTAGAAGATCGTCGCATCGTCGTCGGGATCGATCGCTGCGTCGGGAAGCTCGGCGGGCGCTGACAATCCGTCGACCAGGTCATCCCATCGTGCGGCGTCGGCCGGGAGGTCGCCCTCGTGGCGGGTGACGATCAGGGGCAGCGGCGCTTCGGCGCGAACCTCGTCGAGGACATCGCTGACACGAGCGAGGCGCTCGCCGTCGACGATCAGCACCTTGGGCCGAGAGTCGCTCAGGCCGTACACCATCTCAGGTGCCGTCCACCATGCGTTCATGCCAACGAGCGCGGCACCGATCGACACCGTCGCCCAGTACGCAGCGATCCACTCGGGGTAGTTGCGCATCGACACGGCGACACGATCGCCCGGCTGCACGCCGTAGGTGTCAACGAGCACGTGGGCGAGACTGCGGACCTTGGCCTGCATCTCGGCGTAGGTGACGTGTTCGTCTTCGAAGACGACATAGAGGGCGTCGCCATGTGCGGCGGCCATCTGCCAGACGTCGCGCATCGTTGCCGGTGCGTTGGCGAACTCGCGCATCGCCACGCCGCGGACTTCGATGTCGCGCATCTCGAACGGCGAGCCGGCGACGGTTAGCTGGGATTTGATCTGCTGGAAAGCGCTCATCAGTGCGAGATCATCGCACAGCCCTACCCGGCACTACCAAGAAGGAAACGCTGACGTCTCAGACGCCGCTGGCGTCGGCCCCGCTACGGCAGTTCGACGAAGTCGAACTGTCTAAGCGATGAGCGCTAGCGAAGAGCGACAGCGACTTCGAATTCGAGCAGGGTGGCGCCCATGCTGACGGGTGCGGGGCGTTCGGCTTCGCCTTCTTGAGCGGCGTGACTCGCCCGTGCGCCGTCGCCGTCGCGCCAGCCTTCGTACGACGCTTGGTCGGCCCAGCGGGTGTACACAAACCAGCGAGTCTCGGTCTCGCCAGTGGGGCGAAGCAGCTCGAAGCCTTCGAAGCCGGCCACGTCTTTGAGCGAATCCATGCGAGCGGTGAACCGCTTCACGATCTCATCTCCGGCCTGGGGCGGGATCTCGAGGGCATTGATCTTGACGACGCTCATGGCTCCGGTTGTACCAGCCGACGCCAGCGCTCACCTACCGTTGCAGCATGGCGACCATGAAAAGCGGCCAGCTCTTCGGTGTCAACGACCTGCGATGTGTCGAGATCCCGTTGACCGACCGCCGCGAGGGCGAGGTACTCGTCCGCACGTCGATGGCATCGATCTGTGGGTCGGACCTGCACCTGGTCTGCCACGGCGCCGGGATCCGGCACCCCTTTCCCTGCCCACACGGGTATCCGGGCCACGAGGCCGTCGGCGAGATCGTCGACGCCGGAGACAGTGGACTGGCCGAGGGCACCAAGGTGCTG
>CALDGN010000457.1 GCA_937942965.1 uncultured Acidimicrobiales bacterium
CGTGCCGGCGGCCAGCAGGCCGAATGCTTGGGCTGCCTGGCGCCGGTTCGGTCCAAGCCCAATAATCGGTGAGCCATCACCGCCAAGACCATCACCGGTGGTCTCCCTCGTGCCCAACATCACGAGGAAGACGACGCCGACGAGGCCGGCCAGCAGGGCTGCAATGGCCGGAATCAGGGAACTCTGCGCTGGCGTTCGGGTCGCCACGGCGGCGATCACTCCGAGCAGGCCGAATGCGCCGACCGCAGCGATGACGCCACGGCCGAATCCCCGTTTGAGCGCGATGCCGAGCCCGACGCTGAGCACAGCGATCGTTGCTGCCATGCCGAGCAGCAATGCGATCTTGTCGTTCGTGCCAAACCAGTCGATGGCGAGATCCTTGAGCCATCGGGGTGTCCGATCGATGAAGGCATCGCCAACCGCGAGAATCGGCGAGCGCCACCGGCCGGAGAAGCCAGCGACGAGTTCTGCGACACCGAGACTGAAGACGACGACTGCAGGGCCGCCCCAGGTACTTGATGTCGAGGCGCGCCTGGTCGGTGACGGGGCAGTTTCGTTGTGCATACGGGTGGTTCGGAGCCACCCGCTGTCTGGATTGCAATCGCTTCGCTAGTCGAGCCAGCCGTTGTCGGTGACGAGGGCGATGGCCTCGAGCCGGTTGTCGACGCCGAGCCGTTCCCACAGGTCGCTCAGTGCTCGATACAGGGAGCGTTCGGAGTAGCCATCATCTTCGGCGATGTCGAGGGTGCGGTCGCCGTTGATGATGCGCGCCATCCATGACTTCTCTTGTTCGCTCAACGGACACTCGTCGTCTTCGCCGCAGGCTTGTTCGACCGCCCGAGCGGCCTCGATCAGTTGCCGGGCACCGTCGGGATGCACGATGCGGGCCAGATGCCCGAACCGCATGACCGGCGGCGTCGTTGGGGCGATCGTTGCGATGTCCTCTGGGGTCGCCGTCTTCGGAGGTCCAGGTGCTGCCTCGGTCAGCGCGGTCGTCGCGGAG
Organism: uncultured Acidimicrobiales bacterium; assembly: GCA_937942965.1. Classification (GTDB taxonomy): domain Bacteria; phylum Actinomycetota; class Acidimicrobiia; order Acidimicrobiales; family UBA10347; genus UBA10347. The sequence goes on from CALDGN010000457.1 coordinate 1,004, forward strand.
CGCAGGTAGCTCCGCACCGTCTCCCACGGCTCGGCGACTTCGTCGGGAACCTCGGCCATGGCCATCTGAGCCGCTGCCTCGTTGAACTTGGCGGCGAGCTCACTGAGGTACGACCAGGGAAGCGTCTCGGCGTAGATGGGCGTCGCCGCTCGCTGGTACGCCAGCGTGTGCAGCTCGGTGTGTTCCCCCGCTTCGATGCCGAACGCGTGGCCCTGGGCGATCGCCTCGCCGTAACGACGAACGCGACCGGCCACCAGGCCGATCGCAGAACGAAGATCATCATCGAGTGGGACCTGCGGCATTGCCGCCGATCGTAGGAGATGCGAGCTAGGCCGCGAGCTCGTCGACGATCTCGGCGGCGGTCGTCGGTGCCAGGTCAAGCTGCTCGATGAGCGCTCGCCGTATGTGCCGTGGGGGATAGCCCTGCGACGCAAGGTACGAGGCACTCCGAGATGCGAAACCTGATTCGGTGGGCGGATTGCGGAAGCCGGTCTTCATGGTTCGTCCTTTCTCGACGAGTGGGTACGGCTTCTACTCAATCGGTGTTCGCTGGCAGTCGACTGCCAACTTCGACCAAGAAGATCCCGAAGAGACCCAATCCGGAGCCCGTCTGGCTCCGAATACGACACATGCCACACCCGTTCGGCCCGCCTGGTCCCGGTTCCCATCGTTGGACTGCGAGACACTGACATGGTGCGCCCGTTCCGACTTCGTGTAGTCCCGCCGCCGGCGGTTGACCCCAGAGAAGTTTCCGCCGATGCGCTCATGGCGCTCGTCGCCCGCGGTAACGAGTCCGCCTTCGCCCAGCTATACGACGAACTCGCGCCGCTGATCTACGGCATCGTCCGCAAGGTCGTACGTGACCCGTCGATGTCTGACGAGGTCACCCAAGAGATCTTTGTCGAACTGTGGCGAATTGCCCCTCGCTTTGACGCCGAACGAGGAAGCGTGCGGTCCTGGGCATCGACGATCGCCCACCGCCGCGCCGTGGACCGGGTGCGCTCCGAAGAGTCGCGGCGGCGCCGCGAAGAGCGAGACCACGAACAGACCATGGTCGATGCCACGATGGACCCAGTCGCCGCAGCCGTCGACGACCGGTTCGATCGCGCCGAGGTGCGCCAAGCGCTCGATGAGCTCACCGAGACGCAGCGCGAAGCGATCACGCTCGCGTACTTCGGCGGCAAGACCTACCGCGAGGTCGCCGCGCTCCTCGACATCCCGGAAGGGACCGCAAAGACCCGTATCCGCGATGGGCTGATCCGGCTCCGTGACAAGATGGGAGTGAATCCATGACTCGCACCGAAGACCTCCACGAGCTTGCTGGCGCCTATGCCCTCGATGCCCTGGACGATGATGAACGCGTTCGCTTCGAAACGCACCTGCGGTCGTGTGAGCGTTGCCAAGTCGAAGTCGCCGAGTTTCGATCGGTGGCGCTCGCCCTCGCCGAAGACAATCACGCCCAGCCGCCCGAAGGTCTCAAGGCGTCAGTCCTGGCCGAGGTTGGCGAGACTCGCCAAGACGCACCCCAGCTCGCCTCGGTGAGCCGTGGCCGGTTCGGTCGCTCCCAATCAGTACTCGCAGTCGCCGCCGCGGTCGCCCTGTTCGTTGTCGGCGCCGTCGTGTTCACCCGACCCGACACGGATCCGACGTCAGAAGTCGTAGCGGCCGCCGATGCTGTTGTCGCCACCCTCGACGCAACAACCGACGGTCAGACCGGGACGGTCCAGGTCGTGTGGTCCGACAACCAGGACCAGGTCGCCGTGATCGCCGACGGCCTTGCCGATCCCGGTCCGGGCATGGCCTATGCGCTCTGGTTCATGCTCGAAGACGGCGTCGCGCCGGCTGGCCTCTTCGCCCCTGACGACGGCTCCGTCGCTGCGGTGCTCGCCATCGATGACCTCGCCACGACCGGTTGGGGCATCACGATCGAACCCGACACGGGATCGGACCAACCAACGACTCCCGTGCTGTTTGCCGGAAGCATCTAAGGACCCCCAACACGCTGCCTAGAGTGAGCGGCGTGACCGTTGATCCCGCTGCCCGCGTCGCCGAGCTCCGTGCCCAGATCGCTCACCACAATGAGCGCTACTTCGCCATGGACGCACCTGAGATCAGCGATGCTGACTTCGACCTGTTGGTGCGAGAACTGACGGAACTCGAAGCTGCGCACCCCGAGCTAGCGGTCGCCGATTCGCCGACCCAAACGGTCGGTGCCTCGGCGACGTTCGCGCCGGTCGAGCACGAGATCCCGATGATGTCGCTCGACAAGGCGTTCAACACCGACGAGTTCGACAACTGGCACACCCGATTGGTGCGAGCCGCCGGCGAAGGCCGCGAACTCGGGTCGTTCGTGTGCGAGCTCAAGTTCGATGGGCTCGCCATCAGCGCTCGCTACGAGAACGGCACGCTGGTGCGGGCGGCAACCCGCGGCGATGGTCGGGTCGGCGAAGACGTGACGGCCAACGTCGCCACGATCGCGAACGTGCCGAAGCAGCTCGGCTCCGATGCACCGGCGATCCTCGAGGTCCGCGGCGAGGTCTATATGCCGATCAGCGACTTCAACGCCCTCAACGACGCTCGCCGTGAAGCAGGCGAGCAGCTCTACGCCAACCCTCGCAACACGGCCGCGGGTTCGCTTCGTCAAAAGGATGCGTCGGTCACGGCGTCGCGAAACCTGCGCTGGTTTGCCTATCAACTCGGCCAGGTCGAAGGTGCCCCGACCTTGACCCGCCACAGCGAAACGTTCGAGTACTTGGACAGCCTCGGCTTCCCGGTGAACGACCAGGTCAAGGTCGTCGAGAGCGCTGACGCGGTCAAGGCGTACTTTGCCGACGCCGAAGCTCGCCGCCACGAGTTCGATTACGAGACCGATGGTGCGGTCGCCAAGATCGACTCGCTGGCGATGCAACGTGACCTTGGCGTCACGAGCCATCACCCCCGCTGGGCGATCGCATTCAAGTTCCAGCCCGAAGAGAAGTCCACCAAGCTCATCGACATCCAGGTGTCGATCGGTGGCAAGGGCAAAGCCACACCGTTCGCAGTGCTCGAGCCGGTCTTCGTCGGTGGCTCCACCGTCCAGATGGCGACGCTGCACAACGAAGACCAGGTCAAGGTCAAGAACATCCGCCCGGGCGACACGGTGCTCGTGCGCAAGGCCGGCGACGTCATCCCGGAGGTGCTTGGGCCGGTGTTGTCCGAGCGTGCGCCCGACCTGCCCGAGTGGACCTTTCCCACGCACTGCTCCTGTGAGAACCATCACCCGCTGAGCCGCAGCGAGGGCGATGCGGCGCACTACTGCCTGCACCCGACGTGTCCGATCCAGCGAGACGCGTGGATCGAGCACTTCGCCGCTCGTGCCGCGATGGACATCGAGGGCTTCGGCGAGCGGACCGTGCAACTCTTCACCGCCCAGGGGCTGCTGAGCGACATCGCCGGCGTGTACGAACTCGATTTCGAAGCTGTTGGTCAGATCGAAGGATTCGGTGAGATCTCGGTCCGGAACCTGGAGACGTCGATCGAAGCGTCGAAGGGCCAGGGCCTCGGTCGTCTCTTGATCGGCCTCAATATCCGCCACCTCGGCAACAGCGGCGCGCATGTCCTCGCCAAGGCGTTTGGTCACTTGGACAAGATCATCGAGGCCGACCTCGAAACGTTGGCCAGTGTCGACGGCGTCGGCCCGACAATCGCCGAGAGCCTGCGGGCGTACTTCGACGACGAGATCAATCTGGGCATCATCGAACGCCTGCGCGCAGCCGGTGTCGACTTCAACGGCCCCGAGGTCATCGAGGTCGACCAGACACTCGAAGGCCTGGCCATCGTTGTCTCGGGCGGCCTCGAGAACTTCAGCCGGGACAGCGTCAAAGATGCGATCACCAGCCGGGGTGGCAAGTCGCCGGGCAGCGTGTCCAAGAAGACGACAGCGCTGGTCGTCGGTGAATCGCCGGGCGCATCCAAGGTCACCAAGGCCGAAGAACTCGGCGTGCCGATCATCGACGAGGCCGCGTTCGTTGAATTACTCGAGACGGGTGTCGTCCCTCCTGGCTAATCTGCCCGCATGGTCGCGGTGGATCTTGACGAAGAACGCGCCGCGCTCGAACTCGCGCGAACGGCCGCAGCTGACAAGCTGATCGAACTGCGCTCGCGAAAGCTCGTGGCCGCCGATGAGCTGAGCGAGGAGTACATGCAAGCGGTCGTCCGCGGCGCGATCGAGAAGCTCCAGAACGAACTCACGGTCTTCGGACGCATCGATGACGACGAGCCGTGGCGAGTCGGTTTGTACGGCGTCGAGCAGCGAGGCAATCAGCTCGTCATCGACTGGCGGGCGCCGTTTGCGCAGGCCTTCTACCGGGCTCGCTTCGAAGACCCGATGGGGCTCGCTCGCCGGGTGAGTTATGTCGGCGCGATCGACGAGCTGTTCATCGAAGAGTTCGCGACCCACGAGGTGTCCGGCTCCTCGCCGCTCATGGCTGAACTCGACCGAGGTCGAGGCGAGACCATGAAGACTGCGGTCGCCACGCTGCAGTCCGAGCAAGACGAGCTCGTCCGTCGGGACCCCGACGAACGCATGGTGCTTCGAGGCGGACCAGGCACGGGCAAGACCGTCGTCGGCCTCCACCGGGCCGCGTGGCTCGTTTACAACGACCGGCGGGTGTTGTCGAGCGACATCCTGATCTTGGGCCCGTCCGACCGGTACCTCAAGTACATCGCCTCGGTCCTGCCGACCTTGGGCGAGAGCAAGGTTCGCCAAACCACCTTCGCTCGGCTCCTGGGAACAACCAGCGAGGTCGGCTCGACGATCGACTGGCCGACGGTGCTCGACCGGTTCGAAGCATCGCTTTATGCCCCGCAGCCGCTCAAGGTTCGCTTCAAGCAGGTCAGCCAAGACGACGTCGAGGCCATGCTGACGCACGTGCAAGGGTCCTCGCTTCCGTGGCGGGACAAGCGCAAGGGTGTCGAATCGGCGCTGATGCGCCAGACCGGCTTCACGGCCAAAGACGTGCGCGAAGCCGTCGCCACCGTCATGCCCGCATGCAGCGCGGCCCAAGCCTGGAAGCGCCTCAAGACCGTCGCGACCCTGCGTTCACTCGGCCTCGACGACGACACGATCGGGGCGTGGCGGGCAGTCGACGAAGACGGCCCGCTCATGGACGAGCTCAACGCCCGCTTCAACACGTCGGCGACGCGCTATTCGCACGTCGTTGTTGACGAGGCGCAGGACCTCACCGAGATGCAGCTGCGTGCGGTGCAACGGCGGGCGACCGGCCTAACACTCGTCGGCGATGACGCACAGACCTCGGCGCCCGGAGCGCTCGGCTTGAGCACAATCGCCGAACGCCTCGGGATCGAAGATGACATTCTGGCGACGGCCTACCGCATGTCGGCCGAGATCGCCGACTGGCTCAACGAGCATGCGACATCGACCGCGCTTCCGGCGGTGGAACTCATCGGGATCCGCCCGACCGGTCGCGCCGTCGCAACCATCAGCCCGAATGAGATCGATGCCGTCGCCGCCCGCATGGACAACGAATGGGCCAATGCGCGACTGCTTGCCCACGGCGACGTGTGGGTCCACAAGGGCATCGAGTACGACGCCGTGCTCGTCGATACCCGAGGCATGGACGCCGCCGAGATCTATCTGGCGGCATCACGTGCCGCCCACGAACTCGTTATCTGTCGCTAATCGCTAGTTGGCGTCGAAGCACCAGGTGTAGGTCTGGACGCTCTGCGGGCCCTGCACGATCAGCCAGTAGTTCACGCGCACACAGTTCTGTTCGGTGAACAGACGCTCGAGGGTCTTGCCTTCGCCCGGGCTGTATCGCAGCTGATTCAGGGCCGGGACTTCTTGGATTTCCTCTTCGGGGATCGGCACGCCGTTGATGTCGATCTCGGCGGTGTAGCCAGCCGCGAGGTCGACGACGACATCGCTCTGGAGCACCACGGTGCTCTGGGCAACGGGCGAGACCTCTTGGATCGCAACCGGAAGATCGGTCGTGCGCGGGTTGCCGAGATACACGACGATTGCCGTGCCAAACAAGGCTGCAGCGAGCGCAAGCGCCCCGATGATGATGAGGCGGTTGGTGCGGGCGGAGGGAAGGTCCACACCACGCAGGGTACGTCCCCGACGGTTCGCTGGGGCAGTCGAACACGCGAGCCGGGTGTCACAGTTCTTCCGCGACAGGACCGCCCAAGAGCGCCGCTGCAGGAGCAAGATGGGGAACTACGCTCAAGGCGCCATGAACCCCTTGGAGCCGACCGATCTGGTCGACCGCATCTTCGGAGAACGGTTCCGAGTCGTTGGGCGAATCGGAACCGGACCTCACGCTGAAGTCTGCGTTGCCGTCGACCTCGACGTCGGCGAACACGTCGCGCTCAAGGTGTTCGATCAGGCGCTCGGCGAAGACCCCGACCTTGCCGAACGAGTGATCGAGGCTGTCGACCGGGCGGCCGAAGTCCGCCATGCCACGATCGTCGAGATCATCGACCGCGGCGTGGACGGCGTGCGCGTCTGGATCGCCACCGAGCTGTGCGCGGGCGGAAGCCTGCGTTCCATGCTCGACCTGGGCGAGCGGCTCACGCCGAGCCAAACGCTCGTGATGAGCCTTGAGTGCGCCCGGGTGCTCGACCACATCCATACCGAAGGCCAAGTCCATCAAGGGCTCAAGCCCGAGAACATCCTGTTCTCGACCGATCAACGACTGCGCATCACCGACTTGGGACTCGCCGAAGTGCTGGCCGATGCTCCGCTGGCCGACGCAAACCGGTCCGTCGACCGAGTTCGCTACCTCGCTCCCGAGCAGTCCGAAGACACCGTCCTTACCGGCGAAGCCGACCTGTATTCGCTCGCACTCCTCGCGAATGAGGCCGTGAGCGGCGAAGCGCCCGCCTCTGCAGACACCGCAGTCGGCACCTTGGCGCTGCGGCGCACGTCGCCTGCCGTGCTTTCGGCGGATCTCGGAGCGCTGCGCTCTCCGCTCGAGCGGTGCGGTCGAATCCATGCCAACGAACGGCCCGAAGCCGACGAGCTCACGATCGCATTGCTCGCCGCGGCCGAAACGATGTCACGCCCGGGACCGCTGCCGCTCATCGGCATCCCTGGCCTCGATCGCCTCGACCCGCCCAAGGCCGCGCACCCAGAACTGATCGAGCCAGTGCCGGTCGAAGTACCCGGCCTCGACGAACCGGTCGAACCGGGGAACCTCGTCGCGGTCCCCGACGTGCCCGACGAAGCCGAGCGGGTTGGGCTCGAAGACCTCGATCGTGCAGAACCGACCTTCGCGGAGCCAGCCGAGGACCTCGACCCGGTCGAGTTCGACGCCCCGGCATCAACGGCGCAGGCTGCGGGTTCGCGGCCGGTATTTCGCCAAGATGCAGAAGACCTCGACGACCATCTGCCGAGCTGGCCCCTGCTCGCACTGGGCGCATTGGTCGCGCTCGCCATCGCTGCGTGGTTCTTCCTCGGCTCGGCCGGCGGCTCGGGATCCGCATCGGTGCCGAACCTGATCGGCGCTGACGAAGCCGAACTGGCCGCCCTTGCCGAGGAGAACGAATGGGATATCGACCGCCTCGAGACCCGCCTCAACGGAAGCACGCCCGGGTCGATCGTCACGCAGGATCCCGCCGCAGGCGCCGACCTCGATGCCGGCGAAACCATCACGATCACCGTGTCGCTCGGCAGCGAGATGGTCGAGATCCCTAACGACCTGTCGGGCTTGACCATGGAACAGGCCCGGGATCGCCTGTCGGTCGCGAGTCTGGTACTCGGCGCCGTCACCGAGGAGAACAGCGAGACGGTCGACACCGGTTTGGTGATCGACATTGACGAACCCACCCGCCAGAAGCCAGCTGGCGAGTCCGTGGCGCTGCGAATCTCTGCCGGTCCCGAGGCCCGCATCGTTCCCGATGTGATCGGCACCTCGATCGGCGACGCGACTGCGACGTTGGCTGCGCTTCGCCTTCAGGCCAGCGAGCAGCTCGTTTTCGACCCCTTCGCCGAAGCGGGCACGGTGCTCGACAGCGCCCCTGGCGCCGGCGAGCTCGTGTCAGCGGACTCCCAAGTCATCTTGCAGGTCAGCGCTGGCCCTGAGCCGGTCGTCGTTCCCGACGTCACCGACCTCTCGCTTGCCGACGCGGTCGACATCATCGAATCGTTCGGCTTGATCTTTGCCGACACACAGGGCACACCGGGCGAGCCCGTGATTGGCACGATCCCAGAGATCGGCACGACGCTCGATGTCGGCAGCGAGGTCACCATCGTGCTCGGCGAGCCGAGCGAAGACGACGAGGACGCCGACGGTTAAGCGGTGATGTCTCGAAGGCGGTTGGCGACCTCTTCGGCCAACGACTGCTGCTCGGCCGTTGGGTCGATGTCCTGGAGCGCCATGATCATCGAGACGTCGCCTTGGACTTCGATCTCGCCCGACATGAACGAGATCATCAGCATCTCGTATTGCTGGTCGACCAACAGCTGACGAGCGACCTCGTACGGGACCCTGACGCTGACGTCGGGGTTCTCGATGTGGCCCATCTCGGGGATGAATGACCCCTCGGAGGTGTCGACATGGCCGAGGACTTCGCCCTCGGCAAACGGTGCGTCGATGACCGTGACGTTCAGCCGAACCGGCTCATCAGGGGCTTCGACCCGATCGATGTATTCGGCATGCAAGGCGCGTGCCTCGTCGATCCATTCGGGCGAGAGGAAGGGATGTGCGGCCACCTGCTCACCGTAGACGGTTTCTCCCTGTCTGCCGTCGGAGGGGACCGATAGCATCACAACGTGCACACCCACTTTTCCGGAGGTTCGCCCGATGAGCGGTGAGATCTCCCGTGACGAAGTCGCCCACGTCGCTTCACTCGCCCGTTTGAGCGTTACCGACGACGAGCTGACGACCTTTACCGATCAGCTCTGTGTTGTCCTTGAGACCGCAGCCCAGCTGAATGCGCTCGATCTTGACGACGTCGAACCCATGGCCCAGCCGTACCCGCTCGCCAATGTTCTGCGTGTCGACGAGATCGTGCCCAGCCTCGACCGCGACGAAGTCCTGTCCCAGGCCCCGGCGGCCGAAGAAGGTCGCTTCCGGGTTCCGCCTGCATTGGGAGAAGCACCGTGAGCAGTCCTGTTGAACCTGGCCTGAAGAGCGCCGCCAAGCTGGCCGCTGCCGTACGCGCGGGCGAATCCTCGGCCGCAGATGCGCTGGCCGCATCGTCGGCCGTCATCGCCGATCGTGACGAAGAGGTCCATGCGTTCTTGCACCTGATGACGGAACGGGCCGAGGCCCAAGCTGCCGCCGTCGACGCCAAGATCGCTGCTGGCGAAGACGCCGGTCCTTTGGCTGGTGTGCCGATTGCGCTCAAAGACAACATGTGCACCCGTGGAGCGCCGACGACGTGCAGTTCCAAGATTCTTGAGGGCTGGCACCCGCCCTACGACGCCACCGTCATCGGCCGGCTCGAAGCGGCCGGCGCAATCATGGTCGGCAAGACCAACCTCGACGAATTCGCGATGGGATCGTCAACCGAGAACTCGGCCTTCGGCCCAACCCGCAACCCCCTCGACACAAGCCGCGTGCCCGGTGGGTCGAGTGGCGGTTCGGCTGCTGCGGTCGCCGCCGGCTACGTGCCCCTGTCGCTCGGCAGCGACACCGGTGGCTCCATTCGCCAGCCCGCCGCACTCTGCGGCGTCGTCGGCGTCAAGCCGACCTACGGTGCCGTCTCTCGCTACGGCTTGATCGCCTTCGCGAGCTCACTCGACCAGATCGGCCCCTTCGCCCACACGGTCGAAGACGCCGCACTCTGCTTCGACGTGATCAGTGGTCACGACCAGCTCGACGCGACCTCGATCCCGGAACCACTCGCACCGACGCTGCCGAACTTGCACGACGGCGTCGAAGGCGTGCGCGTCGGCATCATCGACGAACTGATGGGCGAGGGCATCGAGCCCGACGTTCGCCGTCGCACCGAACAAGCCGCCGAGGCGCTCGCTGCCGCCGGCGCGATCGTCGACACCGTCAGCGTGCCAGCGACGATCTACGGCCTGGCTGCGTACTACCTGATCGCTCCCGCCGAAGCGTCGAGCAACCTCGCTCGCTACGACGGTGTGCGCTACGGCCAACGTGTCGACGGCGCCAATGTCGCCACGATGAACACCAACACCCGCTCGGCTGGCTTCGGCGACGAGGTCAAGCGCCGCATCATGCTCGGCACCTACGCCCTGTCGTCGGGCTACTACGACGCCTATTACGGCAAGGCGCAGCGTGTCCGCACGCTCATCTCGAACGAGTTCGATGCGGCCTACGAGAACTTCGACTTGCTGCTGTCGCCGACGTCGCCGTCGACGGCATTCGAACTCGGCGCCAAGTCCGATCCGATGTCGCTGTACATGTGCGACGTCTGCACGATTCCGTCGAACCTCGCCGGCCACCCGGCCATGTCGGTGCCGTTCGGTGTCGGCGACGACGGCCTTCCTGTCGGTGTGCAGGTGCTCGGCCCAATGCTGCAAGAACCTCGCATGTTCCAGGCAGCCCAAGTGCTCGAGAACGCAGCAGCTTCGGGAGGAGCGGCATGAGCGATACGACCGAAACCAAGCAGGTGCTGCCCGACGGCTGGGAAATGGTCATCGGCCTCGAAGTCCACGTCGAGCTCGCCACCAAGACCAAGCTGTTCTGCGGTTGCGCCAATCACTTCGGCGACGAGCCGAACACCAACATCTGCCCGACTTGTCTCGGTCTGCCGGGTTCGCTCCCGGTGCCGAACGAACAAGCGGTTCACTTCGCCATGGTTCTCGGTCGGGCACTTGGTTGCAGCGTCGAGCCTGGGATCTTCGCCCGGAAGAACTACTTCTACCCGGACATGCCCAAGGACTACCAGACCACCCAGTACGAAGAGCCGACCAACGAGCACGGTGCCATCACGCTGCCCGACGGGCGCGTCATTGCGATCGAGCGGGCCCACATCGAAGAGGACACGGGCAAGTCGACCCACCTGGGCGGCGGCGGTCGCATCCACGACGCCACGGCCACCCTCGTTGACTACAACCGAGCAGGCGTGCCGCTCGTCGAGGTCGTGAGCGGCCCCGAGATGCGCAACGCCGACGAAGCTCGCGCGTACGTGGCCGAGCTTCGTGACATCTTGCTGGCGACGGGCGTGAGCGATGCCCGCATGGAAGAAGGCTCCATGCGCGTCGACGCCAACGTGTCGGTGCGTCCGGTTGGCAGCGACGAGCTGCGGACCCGGTGCGAGATCAAGAACATCAACTCGCTGCGTTCGCTCGGCCGGGCCATCAACTACGAGGCTCGCCGTCACGTCGACCTGTGGACGAACAGCGATCAGCCGAACCAAGAGACGCGCCACTGGGACGAAGAAGGCGGCCGCACGACCCCGGGCCGATCCAAAGAAGACGCCGAGGACTACCGCTACTTCGCCTGCCCTGACTTGCCGCCGCTCGTGCCAACGGCCGAAACGATTGCCGGTATCGACGAGTCAATGCCTGCGCTTCCGGCGGCTCGCCGAGCTGCACTCGCCGCCGCTGCAGGTGTGGGCGAAGCCGACACGCTGCTTGCGATCGAACGCGGCCTCGACGGCCTCGCGTGCGAGACGATCGCCGCCGGTGGTGACGCCACTGCGGTCATGAAGCATGTCGACCAGAACTTGGCCGAGGGCCAGGGCGAACTGACCGCAGCTTCGTTTGCAGCGCTCGTGTCGATGGAAGCCGACGGTGCGCTCAGCTCGACCCAGGTCAAGACCGTGCTCGCCGAGCTCGTCGCCAATGGTGGCGAGCCGGCTGCGATCGCCGAGTCGATGGGCTTCGAAGCGATGGACACCGGTGAACTCGACGGCCTGCTCGATCAGCTCATCGGCGACAACCCCGACGAGTGGGGTCGCTTCCTCGAAGGCGACAACAAGGTTCAGGGTTTCTTCGTCGGCCAGATCATGAAGGCGACCCAAGGCAAGGCTGACGGCAAGATCGTCAACCAGCTCATGCGCCAACGCGCGCAGGGCTGATGCTTCGCTACATCGGCTGTGCCTGTGTGGTCGCCGATGGCAACGGCCGTTACCTGATGGTGCGTGAGACCAAGGCGGTCGCTCGCGGTCGCATGGCGATGCCGGGCGGCATGCTCGAACCGGACGAGTCGATTGTCGACGCGGCCGTTCGCGAGGTCCTCGAAGAGACGGGACTCACCGTCGAAGTGATCAGGCTCCTGGGCGTGTTCCACTGCGCTCGCACGTCGGAGGACAGCTACGGCGTGAACTTCGTCTACGAAGCGCGGCCGGTCGCTGGCGAGGTCACGACGAGCGACGAACACCCCGAGGTCGTCTGGCTCACGCTGGCCGAGATCGACGACCTGCATGCGCAGGGCCTG